>CAZMBQ010000010.1:3980-11643 GCA_964564705.1 uncultured archaeon | reverse complement strand
TCACCGCAGCTGGTGGGACAGTCATCCAGGCAGTTTCCAGGATCTTCCGAACCCGCACAGAACCCGTCACCGCAGCTGGTGGGACAGTCATCCAGGCAGTTTCCAGGATCTTCCGAACCCGCACAGAACCCATCACCGCAGCTGGTGGGACAGTCATCCAGGCAGTTTCCAGGATCTTCCGAACCCGCACAGAACCCGTCACCGCAGCTGGTGGGACAGTCCCTGAGGCATGATAAAGGGTTCTCCCCAAATTCGCACACCCCGTTGCCGCATATCTCCAGAAATCCACAGTCCTCTGGACAATAAACCTGATCCTCATCCGGATCGCAAACCCCGTCCCCGCATTTGCCTACAAAGCAGTCCCCAGGACAGTTTCGGGAATTCTCGCTTCCCTCACACACCCCGTCCCCGCAGACCGGCTCGACAGGAGGTTCAGGCACCTTCCCCGGACCCTTAAGAAAGTAAACCCCGCTGACTGCAGTGACTGCCACGACTGCCAGTACAAACACCACCAGAGCCGCGCCTGAAATCCCCTTCACATTATATACTTTTTCATCCCCCCTTTAAAAGATACCCGGCCTCGTTCACTGAGAGGAATTCACCAGTAGAGCATCGCGAGCCCCGCAAGGGCGACCACGCCAATGAACGCCAACAGAACCCCAACCCTGACCATGTCCTTCACCCTGACGAAGCCCGAGGAGTAAGCTATCGCGCTCGGTGGGGTTCCCACGGGAACGATGAAGTCAAGGGAGACCCCTATTCCCGCCAGCACCACCACTGTCCTCGGATCGAGCCCGAGGTTGAGTGCGAGCGGTATCATTATTGGTATCATCACGGCCGCGGCGGCGGTGTTGCTCGCGAATATCGTGAGCGCGATTGCGAAAAGCCCTATTGTCACAAACACCAGGAATACGGGCTGGTTCGCCACCAGGAACTCTATCAGGTTCGCGAAAAGTACGTCAAGCCCGACTGCGCTTATTGAGAGTCCGAGTGTCAGGCCCCCGCCGATTAGTATGAGCGCGGCCCAGTTTATCTTGGAGAAGTCTCCGGTATCAAGCAGCCCCGTCAGGTACAGCAGAATTATGGGGATGAGCGATACTGTGTTCGAAGGTATCCCATGCAGCCCCGTGGTCAGCCACATGGCCACCGTCAGCGCGAATATACACAGCACCCCCTTCTGCTTCCCATCCAGATTCTTCTCGAAAGGAATCGCCTTCAGCTTCCTTATCTCGGGCTTGTAAACTGTCTTGAGAACTACCCAGAGGATTGGCACCATCACTATGACCAGTGGTATTCCATGATACATCCAGTCCGTGAATCCGAAGCTTATCCCGTTCTCGTTCAAAAACTTCGCCGCTATCACGTTCGGCGTGGAACCCACTAGCGTCCCTATTCCCCCTATGGTGGCTGAGAAAGCTATCCCGAGTATGAGTGCCTTCCCGAAGTTGGACTTCAGCGGCTTCAGGCCGTTCCTGGAGAGTATCACTATCCCTATCGGGAGTATCACCGCAGTGGAGGCGGTGTTGGATATCCACATCGAAAGGAAGGCAGTCACTGCCATTATACCCAGCAGGAAGCGGGAGGGCGAGGTGCCTGTCTTGTGCAGGAACTTGAGCGCGATGTATTCGTCCAGTCCGTGCTTCTGGAGCGCCCTGGCGAGCACGAAGCCCCCCAGCAGCAGCACTATCACGGGATCGAAAAATGGCGAATAGACCTCTGCCGGGGAGAATCCGGCGAAAGCCACCAACAAGAAGGCCGCGAGTATTGCAGTCGCATGCAGCGGCATCAGCTCCGAGAACCATAGCACCATCGATACCACGAGTATCGCGAGCACGGACTGCTGCTCGGGACCGAGGCCAGGAACAGAAAGAACGATCCATATGCCCGTGAGTATCGCCGCAATGTTGAGCAGTACCCTCCCCTTCAACTCCATGCTTAATTAATGAGCGAGTCCCGATAAAAAGGTTCAGCCTCAAATTACGGCGACTTCTGCCACCCAACGACCCCGCCCAATTCATACCTTGCCTAGCAACCTTTATGAGGTCGCGAAACTTTTGCTAAACAGGTTTAGTTGTTGCATGCGGCAAGGTTTCGCTCCCGGTGTATAAATTGGTGGTCAGGAGTATAGGGGGCTTCGCCCCATACCCCCATCACTTGTCAGCAGACCGGTGAATTCTGTATTTAAATGCTTTTTATTAATTTCTTTAAACAGTTGAAAAAAGGTGATATAATGGAAACAGTGATTTCTGAAGAAAATGTTTCAAAAGAAAACCAGAAACGTTCAATAAGAGAAATAAAAAAAGCAGAATATGGCAGCAAAGAACGTTTTCTTTCATACCACGCACAGATAAGTTTAATTCGGGAACTAAAACCGAAAAAGATACTCAGCATCGGAATTGGGTATTTCGAATCGGACTGGAAACTCTTCGTTTATAAGTTTGAATATTCTATCAAAAATAGGAGAAAAATGAGAAATATAGGGCGTCGCGGAAGAAACGTGATAGTTAAAAAATTTACACGAGATGCATTCTCAGAGAAAGCGTTGAGAATTATTGTTGGGTTTTCGTTATGAAAGTTCTGTTGCACACGGGATTCAAGTATGACATAAATGGGGGCGTCAGTAAAGTTATTCTCAATATAAGCAAGGAGTTGAAGGAGAGGGGCATTGATACAGAGTTGTTGTATGGTTTTGGGTCTCCTAACAGACACCAGAATTATATGACCAATCTCGGAATACTAAAATACTCGTATATACTACCAGTATTATCTTTCAATAAAGCAGTTTCCGGAAAAAAATATGATATTGTACACTCACATTCGCCAGAGATGGGATTCGATTCTGCAGTAGCAAGGGTATTATTTAAGGGAAGGTATAGAATATTACTCACACTCCACGGTCTTGACAAGATACTTCACAACGAATTAATCAAAGAGATAAGACTTGGCAGAGAGAAGTTTAACATAAAAAGGCAGATTTTCTACAAGAATACGATATCAAAAGCCCAAACCACCTTAAAACTTAGTGACAAGCTTACAGCAGTATCACATTCCGTTTCCCGCGACATTCAAAAACTTTATGGTTTTACATCTTCTACGATACATAACGGTGTTGACATTGGCGAGTTCTTCCCTACCGAAACCGGCTTCAGAGAAAATCACGGGTTAGATGAGGACAATAAGCTAGCTTTGTTTGTTGGTACATGTACTTGGAGAAAAGGTCTTCGATATCTCATAGAGGCGTTTAAAGAAATAAAAGACGGATCCTATCTGGTAGTTATTGGGGTAGATAAAAAAAGAATCACATCAGCATTTGGATCTATACCCAACAACGTAATACCGCTCGGGTTTGTTGGGAAGAGTGAGTTAATAGACGCCTATAGGGCAGCGGATATATTTTGCATGCCGTCATTATATGAACCTTTTGGTTTAACGTATCTTGAGTCCATGGGATGCGGAACTCCAGTAATGGCAACCACCGATAGCGGAATTGGAGAAATAGTTGATGATGACACGGGATTTCTGGTGAGTAGCAGAAGCCCCAACGACATCTATAATGTTATAACAAAAGTAAGCAAGAATAAATTGCACAAAATGAGGTTTAAATGTAGAAGCGTGGCAAAGAAAATGTCATGGAAAAGAATTGCAATCAAATATGAAAGGCAATATGATTCACTATTATGAAAAGCGATAAACTAAGCGAATTATAGAAGTGTGGTTGCCAAATATGTCAGGGGCAGGAGATGCATTTTCTGTGGCAGTACCGCCTCTACAGACTACGCACCAAATACGTCAAGTTCAGGTATTACAGACGCGAATACAGCCTGAAAAGGCTGAGCAAAGATTTCACCATCCTCTACTACTTCCCCATCATGTTGTAGAATATGTTCATGAGCTTCTTGGGCTCAACGAGCAACACCCTCCACCGAGACGTCCGCAGGAAGGAGAAGGACATTGAATGTGCCCCCTGTGCGGGATTCAAGATCAAACAAAGCACGGAGATCGCGAAGTATTTCCTGTTCCCAAAAGAGGTTCTGGAGGAGAATATGATAAGCGTGGATATGGTGAAGGACACGAAATACGACCCCTACGTGGTGAGCGACACCGAACGCATGGAAATCTGAAAATCACCAATCTGGCGCAGGGCTCAAATCATCCCCACCACGTAAACGTACTCCGCCCCTCCGGGCCCTGCCTTCACGTTGTGCTTCACGCCCTCTGGGACGAAATGTGCCCCGCCCGCGGAGAGCGCCACGTTCCCACCTTCCTTCAGCAGCACGGCATCCCCCCTCAACATGACTATCACTTCCTCCCTCCCTTCAGTGACGTGCTCCCCGACCTCCTCCCCCGGGCCGAGTTTCACCCTCCCGGCCTTCACTTTCACGCTTTCGGGGGGCCTCACGACCGGAACGCTCTCCATCAGTAACCACCCGTATCCACTTTGTCCCCGACATTTATAAGGTTCGCTTCAGTGAACCCCGTGTTAACTTCCACCACATATTTCGCGGGTCCCCTGGAAGGATAGTGGGGACAAGGATCCCCCATGCAAGGGACCGCGTTCGCTATGCTGACCACCTCCTTCCCGGCGCTGATGAATATGATGTCCAGGGGTATGAGCGTGTTCTTCATCCAGAAGTTCCTCTCCTGTTCGTCCCCGAACACGAAAAGCATCCCTTCCTCCGGGCCGAGGCCCTCTATGAACATGAGTCCCCTCTGTATATCCAGCGGGCCCGAGGCCACCTCCGCCCTCAATTCAACCTCCCCGCCGCTGGCGAAGAACGTGACTGTCGTGCGATCGTCCGAGACAGTCGCCAGCAGAACAATCGCCACCACAGTCACTGCCAATGCAATGAATGCCTTCCTTGTACCAGATTTCATCCTAAAACTTCCAGAGGTCCGAGACCCCGCAGGCAGAATCCCTTAGAGTGATCTCTTCAGGCTCCGGTCCCATGTCTTCAAGGGTGAATATCCCCTTCCCACCGCCGCTCAGGTATATCACCATAGGATGCTTCTCCACCTCGCCTCCTCTGGTAACGAAAACCTCCAGGGAAAGCGCCCTCCTTCCCATGTTCCTCACGTCCAGAGAAGCCTCCCCAGTGACGGAATCAAAATCCCCATTGTATATGGTGACAGAAGCGTCCTCGCACGTGGGTGCGCCCCCGAAGAGGGGGAGTATGGTGACAGGAGCGAAAATGCCCCCCGCGATCCCGAGAAGAACGATTATTATCAGCAGCCCGAGGAGGAAGGTTTTGCTCATATTAAATAATACGCGCCCCAATTATAAATACATGCCAGCCAAGACCCCCGGTTCCCCAATGCCTGTTAATGTGCACATAAACCCGGAATGGAGGGAGCGCGCCCGCAGGTGCGCAAAGGAATCCGGATTCCCTTCCATGCGCACGGGCAAGCTCGCCGAGTTCGCAGTAATACATTACCTCCGGAAGCAGGGAGTTCCCCTCAGGGAGGACCAGACCCCCGGCAACAGGCCGGACTACTTCGACATAAACCTCGGCTCCACCCTAGTGGACGTCAAGAGCTGTCTCGAGCCCGCAGAGGAGCTCCGCGTCACCAAAGACCACTTCGACAGGGGAAGGCGGTTCGCCTTCTACATCGGCGTGCAGATATCCAGGGACCTCGAAGAAGCAAGGATATTCGGCTTCTGCTCCAAGGACGCGGTCGGGGAAGCCGGCCACCGGAAGGTGGGCAAGAGGGAATGCTACGTCCTGCCATTCTTGAAACTCGAGCCAATACAGAAGCTCGCCCTCGCCTTCCGGAAGGACTAGCCCAGCCACTCAGCCGTCCTCCCGGTCACGGCCTTCCTGGCTTTCCTGAGCCCCCCCACGTTTCTCGAGCCGGTCAGAAGCATCGCTATCCTCAGCTCTTCGATTATTGTTCCGAACCCTTCCATCAGGTCCTCATACCCCTTGACAGCCCATGGCAGTATCGACCTCGCCATGGAAGCCGCGTCCGAACCCATTGCTATCGCCCGGGCCACGTCCAGCCCGTTCCTTATGCCACCGCTTCCGATAACCTTCATCTCCTCACCCACGGCCTTCCTGCACTCTGACACGCTAACCGGTGAGGGTATCCCCCATTCCCAGAACGTCTTTCCTATCCGCTCCTTCATCCCCTCCCCCAGGAGCCTTGCCCGGTGGTGCTCCACCGCGGTCCAGCTCGTCCCACTGAGGCCGCTAACCTCGACCGACTTCACCCCGGCCTTCCCCAGCCTCGCGGCCGCCTCCCCCGATATCCCGAAGCCGCACTCCTTCACGTTCACTGGGAACTGCTTCGCCAGCTCCCTGATCGCGTCCAGTATCCCCGAGGTCCGGTCATCCCCCTCAGGCTGCACCATCTCCTGAGGGACGTTCATGAACACGGTCAGCATGTTCGCCCCTATCATGTCCATAGCCGACCTGACCTGCTCCACAGTGAAGGCGGAAGAGCCTTTCTGGTCAATCAGCTGCACCCCCCCGACCGTCGCCATCTTAACAGGGATGTCATAGTCCTTCACAACCGAAAAGGAGCCTGCCGTCCCGGGGCTCTCGATCGCGGCCCGCTGGCTCCCGATGCAGAAGCCTATCCCCAGTTCAGAGGCGGCCCGGGCGCAGTTCTCGTTCAGCTCCCTGCTTCTGGAATGCCCCCCACTCATCGCGGCTATGAAAAGCGGATGCTTCAGCTTCCTGCCCAGGAAATCCGTCCCCGTGTCAATATCATCCATGTCAATCTCAGGCAGGGAGTTGTTCAATAGGCTCACGTCATCCCAGTAGTTGTGCCTGGAGCCCACGTCCTCGTTCAAGCAGATGTTTATGTGGTCCATCTTCCTGCTGCCTATGCTCGCCTTCCCGGAATCCTTCCCGCTGAACACGCCTCTCACTGTACAAGAATTGGGCGGGGTTATTAAATGCATTGCGGTTCCACAGTCAGCGCGAGGAAAGGGGGGGGCACTTTTATACATTCCTTCCCACCATCACCATGAAATCCCTGAGGATAAAATTCTTGGGTTTCTTGGGCACAAAATTTAACTCCGCTGGGCGGGCATCCGGGACGCTTTCCGCCATGTGCGGCTAAAAAATGCCCGGAAAAACCTTTATATATACCCGAAGGCAATCAAATGCATAAACCGCGTTTTTTTGCTCCCGAAAACACGAAAAACCAGCAGAAAGGCGCTGTGAGGTGAAAAACATGGCAAAGAAGAAGACTGCTCGAAAGTCCAAGGGCAAGGTCGGGAAAAAGACCGTAAAAAGGACCGCCAAGAAGAAGCCCGCGAAGTCAAAGAGCAGGAAGAAGAAGAGATAAAGCCTAGAGACGTCCTGCCGCAAGCGGCTCGGGCGTCGCTTTTCATCATGCTAGGTTGATCTCGCAGGTCCGGGCCTTGGTCCCGGGGCGCTCCCTGAAGGGCGCCCTGTTTTAAGGGGCTTCCGGTTCCTGGAAAACCAAACTGAAACACGTTTTTGACACTACTAAATAGGGATAATAAAATATTTAAATTCTTGGAACAATAAAACCCCATGAAACCCTACAGGGCGTCCGGGATCTGGATAGTGACGGTCGTTTCACTCGCGGTCTTCTCAGCCACTGTGCTGGCATTTTCGTCCGCTTCCGTTCACTCCTTCTCAAGGCTCTCTTCCGGCTCCCCCAGTGCTCCGCCATCATTTGACTGGAAGTC
>CAZMBQ010000010.1:0-3970 GCA_964564705.1 uncultured archaeon | reverse complement strand
AGAGGAACCAATACGTCCCTGCAGAGGCTTCCGGGAACAAGAAGGACTGCGTGGAGCTCCGGGACGGCGCCTCCTACACCGGCGAAGTGTTCGTATGCAGGAAGCATTACGTGTTCAGCCAGGGGATAAGGCTCGTGGGCCCCGCCACTCTCAAAGGCAACGGCGCGGAAATAGAAGGCCCCCACATATTCGACTTCTACGTTTCCGGTATCCTGATAGAAGGCAGCGACGTGACCGTGAAAGGCGTGAAGCTAACGGGCTGGGGGACCGGGATAAGCAACTACGATCCATACTCCGCAGCGCCTCTATCCTTCACCGAAATAAGGGTCACAGGCAACCGCTTCGAGGACAACCTCGTTGCAGTCTACCTCGAAGACGTGATGGGGAGCGAGGTTTCCGGCAATGAGATGGATGTCCCGGACCTCGGAAACGGCATACAGATCTTCAGGGAAAGGAACACCCTGCATCCAAGGGGCGACAACCTGGTTTCAGGAAACACGATCCATGTCCGCAACATCTCCAAGGGTATATTCGTGGGCGGCCAGGTCTCTGGCGAGTTTTTCACCCACAACACGATAAGCGGGAATGAAATCAATTACGAAGGCTGCAGGGAAAACAGCGTATTCTGCGGCGCCACTGGAATAGAGATAAAGGGTCTCGGGGACTCTGTGGTACGCGACAACAATATACTCGGCTTCAGCGGGACCGGGATAGTTTACAGTGGGGAAAGGAACGAGATACTGGACAATGAGATAAAGGGCCTCTGGGGCCTCTACTATTACGGGACGGGCATCTGGGACATCAACTCCTGGATGCTCAGCGGCACTGCTCCCGGCAACATTGTGCGGGGCAACCTGATCTCAGCTGAAAACCCGGGCGACCCGGGCACGGAAGGCCTTCTCAATTACGAATTCTACCTCGGGATATCATGGGGTGGGGACATAATAGAGGGAAACACCTTCCAGAACCTTGGGACAGGATACCATGGCTATCAGATGGGTCATATCTTCTTCCCTAACCAGTTCATAGCAAACAATTTCCTCTTCAATTCCAACCAGGTGGAGGACAGCAAGAACACGTTCAACCCCCTCGAGGCAAGGGGGAACCACTTCTCCGATCACACCGGAGCCGACTGCAGTCCATCTGGCAGGTTCTGCCAGAACCCCTATTCATGGCCGCACAGTTCTGACGGCAAGCCCAAGGCCGATGCGTGGTCCCCGGAAGAAACCCACCTCGAATGCAGGAACCAGCAGTGCAGGTTGGCCCTTGGACCGGGGCCTGACCAGTGCTCCCTCAACGCGGACTGCTGAAATGTCCAGGGGGATCACCTCCTCATGTAGAACTTCCTCTTCCCCTCCGGAAGCCTCTCCAAGGAATATCGCAGCATAGTCCTCGGCATCCCCCTGCAGTGCTTCTCCAGAAAGCTTTCCAGAACAGCCTGATCCCTCTTCCCCACTTCCCTGAGCATCCAACCAACTGCCTTGTGGATGAGGTCATGCCTGTCCTTCAGGAGCAGCTCCGCAAGCAGCAGCGTCTCCTCAAACCGCCCCTCCCGGATGAAGGCAAGCGTGGCTACAATGGCCACCCTCCTATACCAGAGCCCTCCCGAAGCCAGCCTGAGCAGGACCTTCCTCTCCCGGGGGTTCTCGAGCAGGTAGGAGCCCACTATCCCGGGCGCGGAAAGGTCCACGAGGTCCCAGTTGTTCACCCTCTGGATCCTGTCCAGGTAGAAGTCGAATATCTGCTTCCTCTGCCCAGGAACCTTACTGAAACGGTCCATGAGTATGAGGAGCCCCGTCAGCCTGTGCTCATGCACCCCGCTTTCCAGCAGCCTGGAAATGTTCTGCGGGGAGAGGTCCCTGTATTTCCCCGCGACCTCCCTCTGGTCGGGAACGCTCACCCCGAGAAAAACGTCCCCTTCCCCGTATTCCCCCGGTCCTGTCCTGAAGAACCGCTGTAGTTCCTCGGCTTTTTCCGGGCTCCCGAGGCTTTCAAGCTCCCTCTTCAGCTGCTCAATCATAAAAAGAAAGTGTTCCGATCCATTAAAAGCTTTTTTTTTGAAACGCCTCAAAGCTCAAATTCGATCCCCGCAAACCTCACTTTTACGCAGAACCCACTATCCTTGAGCCTCTCGAGCGTGTTGGACCTCACCTGCCCGTGCCTCAGCTGCCTCAGTACCGCCTCAACCGCGAGTATGGGATTCTTCACGTCGACTATCACGCACTTCTTCTCCACCAGTATCTCCGCTACGAGCCTGTCTCGGATCTCCACCCTGATCCTCACTTCCCCGGGTATCCTGTCCAGCAGGCTCTCGAGTATGCCCATGATCCTGATTGGAAAACGGATTTAAAAAACCCTCCGACCCCGGAACCCTCACTTTGGCCCCGGAAAACATACCCCAGAAAGGATTCTTCACATGATACATTTTGCACAGAATATTACAAAAAACATATTAAACAAAAAATATTATTAAAAGAATATTCAAAAAAACATCTTGTTCAGAACATACAAAATCTCGGGAAGTGCCTGCCAGGAAGTGAGACTTCAAACCGGACATTCAGCCCCTCCACCCGCGCTCGGGCTTCCACATCCACGGGACCAGGGAACCAGTGGAAATACAAGCCAATTCCTCCCTGAGAGGACCGAAAACCTCCCGACCGGGCCAAGATACCCGAGCCCCATCAGGCGCATCGCCTCGTCCCAGCCGCTGCGGTTCATGAAGTCCATGCGCAGCACATGCCTTTCAGAGTGAGGGTTCGGTGCGCGATCCTCACCCTCCCCAGTAATCGGCAGAAGCCTCTGCGCTGATCTCGATTTCCTAAGCGGATGTGATGGAATCCGGTGCCCCGTGAGCGGCATTCCCGAGGCGGTCCGAAAGCAGCCCGGTCTCGCATATCCGCTCGATCATGCCCATCTACTGTCAGTGAAGGCTTACTCGGGCGACCATTTCGGCATCCTCCTCGTGAAATTATCCATCCTTCTCCCGAGCCTGATCATCCTCGCGGCATGGTAGGACTCGCCACCTCCCTCGGAACATCCCCGAGGCTCCTACACGAGCGGAGCGCCTCCCAGGCCGCCGCCAAGTAATCGAACATGCATATCTGGAAGCAAAAAGTTAAAAAACCTGGAGTGAGGGTTCTATTCGGACTTTCCACTGAAGGATTTCAGGGTAGCGTTTTTCGGCTTTTCCTGCAAAAAGGCCTTTTCCACCCAGTCCCTTGCCCTCTCAACACCCATCTGGGTGTAAATGACAGTGGTCTCAAGCCTCTCGTGCCCGAGGAGGTTCTGGATATAATTCAGCGGCACGCCCGAATTCTGCAGGTGAGTCGCATAGGAATGCCGCAGCGTGTGAGGATGCACCTCTTCTGCCTTCCTGACCCCTGCCCTCACCGCATAGAGCTTGATGATCCTCCTGATGTGGCGGTCTGATAGCCTGCCCTGGACTCTTCCCGGGAAGAGGTAGCCTTTCCTCTCCCCAATGAAGCCCTTGAGCTCCTCTGAGAAGGCCCCGGGTATTGGGACGTAGCGATCCTTCTTCCTCTTCCCCTGGACAACTTTCACAGTCTTGTTTATGGTGTCCACGTCCTCTATTAGGAGGTTGGAAGCCTCACTGTTCCGGAGACCCAGGTAGTAGAGGCATTTCAGCAGGATGTTGTCTCTCTTGGAGTCCTTGGAGGACTCGAACATCTCCGCCACCTCCAGAGGCGTCAGGAACCTGGGGAGCTTCCTCACCATGAGGAATAATTGTTAGTGAGCCTTATATTCGGACATTACCCAAATGTCCGGGAATCAGTATTACCGGACATCAGAGGCGAAAACGGCATTATGCGCACCCTGGACCGGACGGATTTGGGGGATTTTTGTGCAAAGAAGCCTGGCTCCCCGGGGAAACGTGCAGGAAAAGGGGTTTTTCGGGAGCGTGTCTAATTATCCTCCCAAGTAACTGAACTCCTACCATGCGTTGCCCTGA
>CAZMBQ010000009.1:0-12075 GCA_964564705.1 uncultured archaeon | reverse complement strand
GATAGACATGGGCCTTCTTGAGGAGGAGGAGATCTCGAGGAGGGTCACCATAGACTCCCTGGAATCCCTCCCGTCGAGGCAGAGCATGATAATGAACATCCTTGCCCAGAAAGGTGAGCTCACCCCCACGGAGATAGTTATGGGTGCCCCCAAGGGCGAGTACCCTGACAAGGAGAACGCCATACGCTCGGTGAACAACCTGGTCAGGAGGCTGATGTCCGACGGGTTCCTGGAGAGGAAGAGGGTGGGCAAGGCATACAAGTACTCAATATCCCCCAGGTACCAGAGCCTTTTCGTGAGCGCGTGAGCGGGAAAGTGAGCGTTCTTTCCGGACATTTATGCTGGTTGTTTCGGCCCGGGCCGAAGAAAATCGGAAGCGCCTTAAAAAGCCCCTACAAAGCATAAGCATCGAGAAAAGGAGGTAATCGAATGAAAGCAAAAATGCTGCCCGTGCTCTTCCTGCTGGTACTCACTTCCGCAGGATCAATCGCGAGCGCGCAGGAAACTGCTGAAAGGGGCGAATCTTTTGCGGAGCCGGCGCTCATTGACGCGGGCGGGATAGTGGAGCTTCCAGACGGGGCAAAGGCCCGTGATGCAGTGCACCCGGACAACCTTGTCAAGGCTGACGAGGAAGGCGAGATGGTGATACTGGACTTCCCGGGGGACATGCTGATAGCGTCTGCTCCCGCGAGCCTGGGACCTGACGGGGTGCCTGGGCCGGAGTCAGAGGATGTCACTGGCGGGCAGAAAGGTACGGCTCATGCCGAACAGGGTTCCATGACAACGGCTTCCCTGGAAACTTCAGTCAGCCTGTTATTCCAGAACATGGCTGTGTTCTTCAGCCAGATATTCCACTGGTGACGCTGGCGAACCGCGGACGGTCCCAATTTACACTCCCCCTTTGGTTTTTTCAAGTTTTTAAACCTAAGCACCATAATTTAAGCACTTGTTAGGAGGTAGATTGTATGGAAGAGAGAATAAAGAGCAAGAACCTGATCGGGAAGGTGCTGGTTTCCGAGGAGACAGGGAAGAAGTTCGGGGTCGTTGGAGATCTCGACTACGTCCTTGATTCCGGGGAACTCATAAACCTTGTGCTCTCAGAAACGACCCCACACACCGCGAACCTCAGCCTGCAGGAAGACGAGAAGAAGAGGCTGTTGGTGCCGTTCTCAGCGGTCAAATCAGTCGGTGACTTCGTGATTGTGTCGGAGAAAGATATAGCTTAGGCCTTTTCGCAGGGTGCGGTCTTGGGTGCTGCACGTCCTGCTTCTGGATGCGCAGCCGGGCAAAGTTAAACCTTTTATTTACCCTTGTACTATCATAAAAAGAACCCAATGGACATGTTCATCCAGTTCAGCCTGATAATTTTCATAGTCCTGGCGGTCTGTTCAGTGATGCGGATACTCAGGCAGCCCCTAATCATAGGCTACATAATCTCGGGCATCATCCTCGGCCCGCTTTTCCTGAACCTTATGTCCGAGCTGGACTCATTCCACCTTTTTTCTCAGATAGGGATAGCGTTACTCCTGTTCATTGTGGGCCTCCACCTCTCTCCCAGAGTCATCAAAGAGGTGGGGAAGGCCTCCCTGGTCACCGGGGCGGGCCAGATAGTCTTCACATCCCTCATAGGCTTCCTGATAGCCACCACATTCGGCTTCGGCTGGCTCCCCTCGCTGTATATAGCGGTTGCCATGACATTCTCCTCAACGATAATAATAATGAAGCTCCTTTCTGACAAGGAGGCCCTGGAAAAGCTCTACGGGAAGATATCGATCGGATTCCTCCTTTTCCAGGATTTGGTGGCGATCCTGATACTTATGGGTATTTCCTCCTTTTCAGCGGCAGGCGGCCTGGAATCCCTCATGATGGTCCTTGCTAGGGGAGCCTTGCTTGTGGCGGCACTTGCGCTTCTCAGCCACTATCTCCTGCCCAGGCTTAACAACTTCTTTGCCCGTTCCCAGGAGTTCCTCTTCGTCTTTTCCGTTGCCTGGGGGCTGGGCCTGGCCTCCCTTTTCTTCTATATCGGCTTCTCCATAGAGATTGGCGCCCTCCTGGCAGGCGTCATACTTTCCGTCTCCTCATACAGTTATGAGATCAGCGGCCGATTGAAGCCGCTCCGGGACTTCTTCATAATTTTCTTCTTCCTCATACTCGGCAGCCAGATGATCTTCAGCGACATTTCCGGTCTTGTTCTTCCGGCCATACTCTTCTCCCTTTTCATCCTCATAGGCAATCCCTTGATAGTCATGGCATTGATGGGCCGGATGAGATACAACAGGAAGACCGGATTCATGGCCGGCCTCACTGTGGCCCAGATATCCGAATTCTCCCTTGTACTCGTGGCATTGGGAGTCAAGGTCGGCCATCTTTCACCTTCGGTGCTTTCCTTCGTGACGCTGATAGGGATGATAACCATTGCCGGTTCGACTTACATGATAATCTATTCCGACGGGCTCTATTCCAGGCTATCGAAGTTCCTGATGGTATTCGAACGGAAAAGGCTGAGAAAGTCCGCCTCGAAAGGAAAGCCATACAAGTACATCCTAATGGGATACAACCGCATAGGATATTCCATCCTTAATGCACTCTCAAATATGGGGAAAGAGCATCTGGTGATAGACTTTGATCCGGAAATAATCCGGGAGTTGAAGGAAGAGGGCGTTCCCTGTGTGTATGGGGACGTGGAGGACGTGGAATTCCTGGACGAGATAGGCCTCCGCAATTCAAAGCTGATAGTCTCTACCATACCAGAGATGGACACCAACCTTTTCCTCCTCAGGAAGTTCCGCAAAAAAGGCGGACCTGCAATCGTCCTGACCGCGAGGCACATATCCGACGCCCTGGAACTCTACCGTACAGGAGCCGATTATGTCATTCTCCCCCATTTCCTGGGCGGGGAATACGCCTCGCACCTGATAACCAGGGCCGGGTCGGACAAGTCCGCATACTGGACTGAAAGGAAAAAGGAGATTAGTGCCCTCAAGGAGAGGCTGAGGAAGGGTCACGCGCATCCGGAAGTCAAGAAGAACAAGAGGTTCTGAGCAAATGGACGAAAGGTTGAAAAAGGAATTGCTGGGATTCCAGAGGAACGAGCTGACTGAATATCATATTTACATCAGCCTCGCCAGGAAGACAAAGGACCCGGGAAACAAGAAGGTTTTGGAAAAAATAGCATCAGAAGAGCTTTCACATTACCGTTTCTTCCGGAATCTGACGGGAACGGAAGCGAGGCCCCGCCGACTGTCCATCTGGAAGTACATCATCATCTCCAAACTCTTCGGGCTCACGTTCGGTCTCAAGCTGATGGAGAGGGGGGAGGAGAGCGCCCAGGAGGCATATACCGGAATCGATGTCCCAGGGATAAGGGCGATAATAAGGGACGAGGACAGGCACGAGAAGGAGCTGCTCGGCCTCCTGAAGGAGGAGAGGCTGGTGGAATACATGGGTTCGATAGTTCTCGGGCTGAACGACGCGCTCGTGGAACTCACTGGGGCGCTCGCGGGCTTCACTCTCGCCCTGCAGAACCCCAGGCTGATAGCCGTGGCGGGCCTCATTACGGGCATCGCGGCCTCTCTCTCGATGGGAGCCTCGGAATACCTCTCGAAGAAGACCGAAGGCGGCAGCAAGCCTGGAAGAGCTTCACTCTACACCGGAGTCGCATACTTCCTGACCGTGCTCTTGCTCGTGGCACCTTTCCTGCTACTATCAAACGTGTACCTATCGCTCTCACTTAGCGTGGCGGCCTCGATAGCGGTGATACTCCTGTTCACGTTTTACATCTCTGTGGCGAAGGACCTTTCGTTCAGGAGGCGCTTCGGGGAGATGGCAGGAATAAGCCTGGGCGTTGCTGCCTTCACCTTCCTCATAGGATTCCTGATACAGGGCTACCTTGGGGTCTCCTGATACTCCGGCAAGTCTGGATTTTTAAATGGGGAAAACAAACATATCTATGGACAAGAGATATGCGGCCGCGCTCGTGGCGTTCGTTTCCGGGGCAATCCTGCTGGCAGCGGACTTCTCCAGTACGAGCAAGTGGGATCTCATCCGACTGGTCGTGGAGGGTATGATAGGCATAGACCATTACGCGGTGAGCGCGCTCTTCTCCTTGGTGATATTCATAGCCGGTCTGGGCGGCCTCGCGGTCATCCTTGGCGGCAGCCTCATAGCCGCGCGGATCGGGAGGTTTGGGAGGCTCCTCATCGGCCTCGGGACTGGTATGGGCGTGCTTGGGATAATTCTCGCATTCGTCTTCTGGAGGCTCGGCGGGCCCTCTCCCCTGAACCTGAACTTCGGCCTGATAGTGGTGGCAGTGGCGCTCTCGATGTATGCGAGATCGCTTTCCAAGAAGAAGCGGGTGCAGGGAAAAGATTAATAAGAAACCCCCTCCATATTTCTGATGCCCATTGAAGAATGCAGAGAATCCCTCCGAAAGACGCCAGGGCCGCTGGAAAGGAGCCTGCTGAAGGAGCTGTTTGACAGGGGTTTTTCTGCCCTTCTGATAGTCCTGCTCTCCCCGCTGATTTTCATGGTTTCCGTTGCACTGGCAATCGAGAAGCCCCTGATAAGGGATTCGGGCGGCATTTTTTACAGGGAGAGGAGGGTGTCCCTGGGAAGGGACTTCAGCCTGCTGAAGTTCAGGACAGTGAGGAAATCCGCCATTGAGGGCGAACAGAGGAGAGGGGTGGGATCCATCAAGCACCTGGAAAAGGATCCCAGGAAAACCACGCCAGTGGGAAGGGCGCTGTGCAGGGTCTATATGGACGAGCTTCCTCAGCTTTTCAATGTCCTGAAAGGGGACATGAGTCTGGTGGGCCCCAGGCCCGTGGCAAAGTCAGACCACCTGGGAATGGTGGGAAACGGGGAGAGCTGCAAGTCGCTTATAAAGCCCGGACTCACCGGCCTGGTGCAGATAAGGAAAGGCAGCGGCACCGGTCTCCAGCCGGATTACGAGTATCTCTGCAACTACCGGAACCGCGGCAGCCTTGGCCTGCTTATTTACGATCTCGGCATACTCATGCGTACGGTATCAAAGATCCTGAAGGCCGAGGGATACTGAATGGAAGCGCTTATAAAACCGTCATCCATAGAATAAACACCCGGAGTTTATGAGAAGGCTCGCATTCATGATTTTCCTGGTCCTTGCCTTTTCCCCTCTTGCCGGTGCGACTGAGTGCGGGCCTGTCCCGACAGACGGCTGCACAATAACACAGAAGACCACTTTCCAGGAAGGCCCAATCACGGATTCCATTTTACCATCAACATATAGCGGAAATGTCCTCATATTCGGGAGAATAGCCTCCAGGCTCCTTTGACTTGACCTTCCCCACATAGAAGCTGATGAAGAACACCTTCTCCGCCCCCACATCAAGAGCGCCTTCTGCGCTCTTCCTCAGATGCTCGTAGTCCTCCCTGAACTCGGCCTCAGTGACCCATATGGGCTTCTCGAGGTCCCTGCTCTATAGGAGCTCCCTGAAGCGCCTCATGTTCAGCGTGTCCCTGTCCCCAAAGTTGATGTAGTAAATGTTGGTGATGTCGAAATAATCCCCTCCACCCAGGTCGAAAACCTTCCCCCAGAATTCGAGCATGTCCTCGTCAATCCCCGCCGCGCCCCCCTGGACCACCCTGCATCCGGGGCACGCCTCCTTGATGGTGCTGAAGTTTTCCGCAGCAACTCGACATAGTCCTCTTCGTCCCCCACGAAGAAAGTCAGATCAGGGCTGTCCAGGTCCGGCTCATTGAGGACTTCCCAGAACCCTATTGGGACTTCGAGGTCGGGCATGTCCCCCATTCCGTCGCCGTCATACCTTTCCACGACCCTTCCCAGGAATGTTTTTTTTCAATTGCCGGCACCGTTCCCGTACCTTTCGGTTCCCTTTGAAAGGTCAACCGCGGTTCGCGGGACTTCCCCCACCCTTCCCTGAGAGGAACCTGTCGATTGTTTCGGCCTTTTCGGGCCTTCCCATCTCCCTGTATGCCCGGGATTCCGCCTCCAGGGCGAAGCACGGTATTTCGATGCCCCCGAACCTCACGTTAACGGTCCTTCCGGCAAGCAGCTTGCTCACGTAAACGTCATCCTCGTCCCCGCCGAAAAACTGCACTTTGATGCCGCTGATATTCGTCCGGACTTCCCAGGCAGTCCCGCCCGCAAGGGACCGGAACTCCCTTACAGGGGTGGAGGAAAAGTCGGAAAAAAGGCCGCTTATCCTTCCGAGGTCCTCCCGCCGGACCGCGATGTCCATGTCCCGCGGATCGGACGGGATCCCCTGAACCAGCATGTTAGTGCTTCCCGCAAGAGCCCACCTGATCCCCGCATTCTCCAGGCGCTTTCGGACCGTCCGGAGCGCACCAAGCTTGTCTGGATGCATTCTTGATATTGCCGTCCTGGTTTCTTATTTGTCTGGAATTGGTGGAGTCGGGTTCACTCGTCCCTGACTCCGTCGGTCGTGACCTTGAATATTGTCTCGCTGTCTGGGAGCGAGGGTGAGTCAATGAGCTTCGCTATCCGCTTCTCGCCTTTACTCTTCCTGAGGTAGAGGCGGAATGTCGCCTGGTGTCCGAGAACGTGCCCCCCTATTGGGGTGGTGGGATCCCCGAATAGCACGTCCGGCCTCGACATGACCTGGTTAGTGACGTAAACGGCGAGGTTGTAAACGTCCGCGAGCCTCTGGAGTTGGTGGAGATGGCGATTCAGTTTCTGCTGCCTGTTGGCGAGCGTCCCGCGGCCGGTGTAGTCCGAACGGAAGGCAGAGGTCAGCGAGTCCACGATAAGGAGCTTCACGTTGTTGTTCTTTATGACCTCCTCGGCCTTCTCGGTGAGTACGACCTGGTGATCCGAGTTGTACGCCCTCGCTGCGAATATGTTCTCGAGGACCTTGTTCTGGTCCATCCCGAGAGCCTTGGACATGTCCCTTATCCTCTCGGGCCTGAACGTGGATTCGGTGTCGATGAAGACCGCCTTGCCTCCGAACCCGCCTTTCTCTGGCGGGAGCTGTGCGGTGACGGCGAGCTGGTGGGCGAGCTGGCTCTTCCCGCTACCGAAGGAACCGTGCGCTTCTGTTATGGACTGGGTCTCGAGGCCCCCTCCCAGGAGGGTGTTCAGCGACTTGCTCCCTGTGGTGAGCTTTCCTATTTTCTCCCTCCTCTTCATCACTTCCTTCGCGGTCTCGAAGCCCATCTTGAGCTTCTCCCTTGCGGACGCGATTATCTTCTTGGCGGTGTCCTCTCCAATGTTCACCGCTCCGGAGAGCTCCCCTGCCGAGGAAGCCGCAATGGCCATGAGGTCAGTGTAACCGGAATCCTTGAGCTTCTCCGCAATCCTTTCCCCCACTCCCGGAAGCTCTTCAACCTTGTCTGGCATAAAAATCACTCTCAATGATCCTCTTCTCCCTCTCGATTCTTTCGAAAAAAGCCCCTATTTCCGACTTCCAAAGGACTCCCATTCCAGCCCTCCTGAAGAAGTTCAGCAGCCCCATCCTCATCAACCAAGTCTTGTATACAAACTATTTAAACTTGAGGTGGGGACCGTTCCGGTAGGCTTCCCAGGGAATCAGAACCGGTGTAAGTGAACGGTTCCGCTACGTTCCGGTAGGCCTCCCCTGAGAGAACCTATTTAAAACCTCTTTTTCCTTACTTTATAGTAACCATAACCAAGAGGCCTCAAAGGCCCAAGGAGCCCGCATGCCGGAAGACAGGATACTCGTGCTCTCGGTTGACAGGGACAACGATCTCGGCGCAAAGGCCGGGATGAATGGCCCTGTAATCGGGAGGGAGAAGGTGCTCAGGGCAGCCAACGCTCTCGGCCTCGCGGACCCAGAGGACTCGGATTTCAACGCCCTCTTCCAGGCAGTGAGGATATTCGATGAGGTGAAGAAACAGTTCACGTCCGAGGTCGCGCTCCTTACAGGGAACAGGGACGTGGGCCTGAAGAGTGACAAGGAGATATCCGACCAGCTTTCCAGAGTGCTCAAGAAGTTCCGCGCCACCGGTGCGATATTCATCTCGGACGGGACAGAGGACGAGCAGATAATCCCGATAATCCAGGGCAAGGTTCCAATAATCTCCGTGAAGAGGGTGATAGTTAAGCAGTCGGAGCAGCTCGAGTCAGGATACTACAAGATAAAGGACTTCATCAAGGAAAGCACTGACAACCCCAAGTTCGCGAGGATAGTCTTTGGACTGCCTGCCATCGTACTGATGCTCCTGGGGATATTTGGGATGGAGGGGTTCAGGGTCGTCATCGGGATACTGGGCGTCTACCTGCTGATAAAGGGCTTCAAGCTCGAGCATTACATCTACTCGGCCACAGAGGAGGTCTCGACCGCCCTGACCAGGAGGAGGTTCGTCTTCTTTCTGTATGTGATGGCAGGCTTGTTCTTCGTGATAGCCTCTTACAGGGGCTATCTCGGAGTGGTTGAAAACCTGGAGACAGGGCTGTTCGAGATAGCCGCGGCCTTCCTCTCGGGCGGTATATTCTTCTACTTCGTCTCCGGGAGCCTGATATGGGTGGGGAGGAGCATAAGGATCGGGACGCGCTCCAAGGCCAAGATCGCCTCGGTGGTGATATTCGGTTTCTCAATAGCCTGGGTGATGTTCAACTCGGCCGAGCTCATACTCAACCCGGACATCTCCGCGCTTAACTTCATCCTCTCCATAATGGTGGGATTCGTGCTGATATTCATAGCCCTGATAATGGAGTGGAAGTCATAGTCAAACCCTTTTCAGAGTCCGCCTTCCGCCATGCCCGAACAAGGGAAGAGAAGGTTGCGGTCCTCAGGGCAGAACCTCACCTTGACAGGGATTTCGTTAGGGGGGGCTCTCAGAAGCATTTCGACGATGACAGGGCAAGAAAGGAGATCAGTGAGCTCTTTGCTGGTCCCTGAGCCCTATTCATCTGAGCAGAGCCGTTCCTTCGGGGGCGGTTCTTGCTTGCTTTGTCTACTTGGAGGTGCTTCAGGAAATGCAGGCTGGCACGCAGAAATGAATGGTCCAGTCTTCCACATCTGGAAATATTTTCCAAAACCGGGTCGGTGAACGCTTATAAACCTTTTTTCCTAAATCACACTAACCGATAGTAAAAAAGGACAGCAATAGGCTGCATACGCCTGCTGAACTCCACACACTTTCCCACCCTCAGACCAACACGCGTTAGTCTGGGAAGATGCCCAATGGTTGTACGCGCAACTCAGCTGTGCTTCTATTCTCTTCCCGGGCACGCCTGACTTTGGGGATTTTTTGGTGACTTTTGCCTGTGTTGGGTGGGGATATTGGCCGCATGACTACGGCCTGAAAGGAGACTGAAGATGAAGACTGTTTTGGCTTTGGCGACCTTTGTGGCTGTCCTGTTCTTCCTGGCCGTTTCACCGGCCCGGGGAGAGGATATCATCTGGGGGGAGGGCAGATTCGACCCCGGATGCGCGGACTTCCAGGGGTTCGTGTTCGAGCTCCTGAACGGGGAACACTTCCCTGTCAAGGACGCGGTCGTGACCAGTGGCTCGGAGTCGGCGACGACTGACGAGCGGGGGTATTTTCGCATCCCCTTCGGGGGGTCAGTCGGGACCATCCGGGTCACAAAGGACGGTTATCTCCCCGCGGAGATGTCCTTCGACCCAGACACCCGGCTGTGGTGCTTCACCCTGAACCGGGAGAGCCCGCACAGGGCGACTGTGGGGACCACGCCCCAGACCTTCCAGTTCCCCAAGGAGGGGATCGAAGGGTACGCCAGGGGTCCCGGGGTATCAGGTGAGATCATCACCCAGTCCGGGACCTTCACCGTTGGGGTGACGGTCCATCAGAACCCGAACGGTTTCCACCTGGGGCGGCACCCCCAGACAGGGGAGGGACAGTTCCTCTACCTGAGCCTCGGCTCCTGGTCTGTCCATGCGGACGGGCTCGACCCGGAGGACCACATCTACGTCCTGCCGGGCTCCTGGATCGAGATCCCGGCGCATGATGATTTCGACCCCGGGATCATGCCCCCCGATTGGGATGGCACTGTCCCGTGCGTCAGCTGGGATTTCAGCGCGCACACCTACCAGGACGAGGATTGGGATCCCGCCGACCAGCGGTGGGAGTGGTGGAACTCGGACGAACAGCGCTGGGAGTGCTCGGGATGGGTGACGTTCGACCCCGTCAGGTGGGCCTGGCGGTTCGAGGGATTCACGCACCTCTCGGACTTCAAGCCCGTTTACACCATCCCACAAGACCCCAAGCCCCGGAGGTACTACGCGAAGAAGCGGCCCATCCCCACGGGGGGGGACTGTAGATTCACCTACCTCTACGGAAGCGACACAATCACCCGCTGGGTGATGGGCCGCTACCAGAAGACCCGCGAAGAAGCCCTGAGGCTCCTGGACAACATCCGGGACGGTTCGGGACTCTCGATCCATCCGAGGCTGACGGATCCCGTGAAGTTCGAGGACCCTGACAATCCCGGCTCCTACCTGAAGGGCTGGTTGATTCCGGCCAACATGGGGCATTCCCGCGACCTCACTGTCACATCCACAACTCTCGCTGGCGAGTACAGCGAGTCGGGATGGGATATCGGAGGGTCTGCCGGCGTCGGGCCCTACATGGTCAGCGTCCCCGTGGTCTGGCATACCCTCTCGGGCGAGTCCCAGGACCACGCCCGGACCGAGGTCGAGACCTTCACGGACGACCTTCCCGCGCTCCCATACGATACAATACTATGCCACTTCAACCTGTGGGAGTTCAGCGAGGCGAGGATCTTCTACTTGAACAGCCCTGTCTCGGGATGGATGCTAGAGGGGCGGCTCCTGACGGTTGTCCAGGCCCGGATTTTTACGGCGACCACGCCGTACAGTTACTTCACACCCGGTCCGGGCGGTACATTCAACCCCAGCGGCTCCGAGACGCCCAGGGACCCGCCGCAGGATCCTCCTGGAAGGCCTCCGGTCAAGGACCCACCGGGCGACACCCCCTCGGTTGGCCAGGACGATCCTGGCCAGAACGTTGACCATCGCAAGAAACCCCGGACAAGTGACGGAGGTTTCTGAGGACGTGGCTTCTGGGATTATAGCCCTCAAGGTCCCAGGAGCCTATGGAGGTTCGGGGACGGTCCTTGGGCTGGGGCCGATCCCCTTTACAAGGAGACATATATGAAGGCCTTATTTTTCATCAAGAAGAATCCTGTCCTGGTTCTTTTGCTGGCCACTCTCGGACTCTGTGCGCTGTGTGTTGCCACGCTGTTCCGGGGTGAGTGTGCTCCCATGGAGAGCATCATCATCCGCCCCGGGGATCGGG
Organism: uncultured archaeon; assembly: GCA_964564705.1. GTDB lineage: Archaea > Aenigmatarchaeota > Aenigmatarchaeia > QMZP01 > QMZP01 > BS750m-G81. Next base: position 816 of record CAZMBQ010000009.1, on the reverse strand, counting down.
TGACTGGAGAGTCTGAAGAGGCTCTCCTCGATCCCAGACGACAGTCAGAGAGGGAGGATCTGGAGGTCCCTTCGGGGGAGGCAAGTCCAGAAACAGAACAGGATGAGGAGCCGTCACCCCCTATTGGGGAGATCCGTCTTCGCAGAGAGGACTATTTCTCTCTGGGATTCCTCCGGAACTACAAACATCTCCTGGAGAAGATCCTCGAGGTCCGATACCAGGGATATGTAAGTTCAGAGGAGAAAGTCGGGAAGGACGGAATCGTGACCCACCTTCCGAAGTGGGTGATCGGCGAGTTTCGAGATGGGAAGATGTTCCCAGAGTACGAGCTCGTCATCGACGATGACCCGGACTCTACCTGGGACATCGACATCCTCTTCACGCTTCGGATACATCCCAACGATTCCTACAGGGGGACACAGCATGACTTTGTGGGAATCATCGAGCTCTGGTTCAACGGAATCGAAAGGGGCCTCTGGAGCGGGGTCCCTGACTATGGTGAGGAGGCGGAACTGCTCTTCCGCCTGCCTTTTGTAGGCAGAGAGTGGTCCGGCAGCGGATTCTCTTACTGTTGGTACTGGGCCGAGGATCGTGTTCGCAGGGATCCCTTCGAGAACCCCTGTAACACCCGGAGGACCCTCAGGAGCTTCGAAAGGGTTTCCGCGGAATTCCTGAAGCAGGAGGGTCTGGATTTGGATCCTCTGGGAGTGGAAGAAGACCTGAAACTCTTGGAGAGGATATACCGATCCAAGTGAAAGGAGGAGCGTGTCTAATTAATCAGCAAACCCATATATAATCCCAGGGTGATCAGAATGG
>CAZMBQ010000008.1:0-12383 GCA_964564705.1 uncultured archaeon | reverse complement strand
GGGTGGTACCGGAGCCGCAGAAGGGGTCCAGCACCTTCCCGCGGGAATGCAGGCAGTCCAGCAGTTTCCAAACCAAATCGCGGGAAAACCCTTCCTTGAAATAGAGCCAGTTGTAGACCGGAAGGCGCTTGTTCGGGACGAACGTGGCAAGCTGTCCCCACTCCAGCCTCTCCGAAAGGAGCCCGCGGTATTCGGAAGGGTCCATGTGTTTATTCCTCGATGGTGGGTTAAAAGCCTTGCGGGCAGAAAATTGTCAACTTGGTGGTAGAAAAACCTTTAAATATCCTTTAAATATAATTTCACTATTAATCAATGACAAATAGCAAGAACAAAAGGATTCAGCCCGCTTGCCCCCTCCTCAGGGCTGGATCCTGTTCAATTTTTCGATTATGTCCATTTTTTCATGAACAACCCTTTTATCGATCATGCGAGAATCCTCCTTGACTGCGCCCTGTCATAAGCTTTCAGGACTGGCTGGAAATCGAAATACCTGCAAAAAAGGGAAGCCTCATAATTAACCGCAAGCCTTCTGTCCCTGGTGAAAATCCTTTTCCCGTACTTCACAACCTGGAAGGCAAAGGCCAAAGGCTGCCCATTCAGCACCCTGACGTCCGCCTCCCTCTTGTTTTCAAGGGCCCCCTCAATCTCCAGGGAGAGCCCGCTCTCGTAAAGTCGGCGCCTTCTCCCGCCTTTGAGGAAGACGGCAATGTCCACATCGCTGCCGCTGTTCTGAAGCCCTTTGGAAAAGGAGCCGAACAAGTACGAATAAGATTCGGGAAGGAGAAAATGAAACCCTTCACGGATAAGCCCTGTTCATCACCCTCGGGAACGCTATCGTGTCGCGGATGTGATCCAGCTTGCATATCCACATCACCAGTCTCTCCACCCCGAGGCCGAATCCCCCATGAGGAACGCTCCCGAACCTCCTGGTGTCCAGGTACCACTGGTAGCGGCCGGGGTCGTCCCCCTCCCTCTTGAGGTTGTCCAGCAGCTTCTTTATATCCTCCTCCCTGATGCTCCCCCCGATTATCTCCCCGTAACCCTCCGGCGCGAAGCAGTCGTCGCAGAGAACGGTCTTGGGGTTTCCCGGAGTCTCCTTCATGTAGAACGCCTTTATCTTCTTCGGGTAGTCTGTCACGAAGAACGGTTTGTTGAAGTGGTGGGTCAGGACCTTCTCCTCGTCTATCCCGAAATCCTTGCCCCACGGAAACTCCATCCCGTCCTTCTGCAGCATCTTCACGGCCCTGTCATAAGTAATCCTCTCGAATGGGGGATTCACTCCCTTCAGAACCTTCAGGTCCCTCCCGAGCTCCTCCAGCTCCGCGCTCCTCCTCCCGAGCACCCTCTTCACCACGAAGCTAATCAACTCCTCCTGCAACACGAGGTTCTCCTCCTGCCCTATCCAGGCTGCCTCTGTCTCCGCGTGCCAGTACTCCGCGAGGTGCCTTCTTGTCCTGGACTTCTCTGCCCTGAAGCTCGGGGCAATGCAGTAGATCCTCTCAAGCCCCGCGATCATCGCCTCGGCGTACAGCTGCCAGCTCTGGGTCAGGAACGCCTTCTCCCCAAAGTAGTTCACCTCGAATAGCGTGGAGCCGCCCTCGCAAGCGGCCCCTGTTATCGAAGGCGACTGTATCTCGAAAAAGCCCTTCCCCCGAAAGAAGTCATGTATCGCTCCGAACACCTCGGAACGGACCTTGAACACATTTGTGAGCTTCCTCGATCTTACCCAGAGGTGCCTCTTGTCCAGCAGAAGCTCTGTCGACTGGTCCTTCCTTATCGGGAAGTTCTCCGCAAAGCCGACCACCCTGAATCCGCTCACCTCCACTTCCCAGCCGGTGGGCGCGCGCTCCTCCTTCCTCACCTTCCCGGTGACCTCCACAGAACTCTCGATAAGGGCCTTCTCCGCGTCCGCGAACCCCTTGGCACCTTCCTTGATCACGCACTGCACTGTCCCCGTGACGTCCCGGAGGACCACGAACCTGACGCCCTTGCCTCCGCGCGTCCTGTAGATCCAGCCGCGCAGCCGGACTTCCTTCCCCTCGAATCCCGGCACATCACCTATGCTCATGAATCCCATTTCCCCACCTTTATAATAAATACCCAAGACATTTAAGTTTCTTTTCCAGCGGAAGGGCGTTTTTCGCGGCTTTTATTAAACTCCTCCAAGAATAAACCATGAAGCTCAAGTCCCTCCCCAGCCAGCGGACAAAGAAGCGCTACATTGTCTTCCGCGTTCACTCCCAGGCACCGGTGCAGTACCCCCAGCTGAAGGGAGCGATACTTGAGAGCCTGCTCGAGTTCCTAGGGGAGGACGACTTCTCCCGGGCATCCCCCCGCCTGATAAGGAACCTCTGGAACGGAAGGGAGGGCTTCCTGGTCACAGACCCCAAGCACGTGGACAAGGCAAAGCTCGCCCTATCCCTGGTCCACCAGGTGGCAGAGGAGCGCGTGATAATACAGACCCTCAAGGTCTCAGGAACAATCAAGTCCGGGAAAAAGGCCCTTTCCTCCAAGAAGCCTAACAGGAATGCCCGGGCGTGAAGCAGCAGTATCCGAGCCTGTCGCACTCCTTCCTCATACCCTCCCATTCGCTCCCTTCCATACTCTCCAGCGCGGCGGGGTAGAGGATGTTGTCCTCTTTGAATATGTGGTCCCTCAACTGCACCACAATGTGACCGGCCACTTCACCGAGCCTCTCATTCAGCTCCTCCTGCCCCATCTCCCCTGCCACGGCCTTCCTGGATATCCCGAGGAGCTCCTTCTTCTTGCCCCTCATCTCATCATGCTCCATCCTCATTATGTGCGGCGGCCCTGAAATGCCGAGCGCCTCCAGCTTCGGGAAAAGAACCTTCTCCTCCCTCTCATGGTGCGATTCCGCTCCCACGAGATGCTCTGCCACGTGGAGCAGTTTCCCAAGTTCTTTGCCCCCAAGCGGCCCCTCCCGGGACTTCATGGCAATGGATTCGAGCGTGTCCAGGAAACCGAGTATCATCTCGTGCTCGCTGGTCATGGTGTGTATGACGTGCCCCGGCTCCAGCCTCTTCCTCAGATCCGGGCCCTTACTCAGGACGTCCATGTGCAGCGGGCAGAGCCTCTGTATATCCTCCTTCCTCATGCCCCCGTCAATGAGAGCCTGCTCCGCCTCCGCAAGCTCCTTTGGGCCTATTGAGGCGAGGAATTCGCTTGCCTCCATCTTTACGTCCTCGGGATCCTCCCCGGAGTTGAGCCTCTCCAGGATGCCCACGAGCCTTTCTTTCCCTTCCATAACAATCAAAGCAGCTCCTCTATTGCCTTCTCGAATGTGGAGAAGGGCTGCGCCCCGACCACCTTCTTCCCGGTCCCTCCGGTGGGTCCGATGAAGAACGTGGGCGTTCCGGACACGCCCGCTGCGCTCCCGTCAGAAAAGTCCTCCCTCACCTCGGCGGACTGCCTCCCCAAGTCCAGACACTCCCCGAAAGCTTGGGAATCCATCCCGAGCTCCCCTGCCCACTCCCTGTAGCTGCTCTCCGAGAGCAGATCCTGGTTCTCGAACAGGACGTCGTGGAACTCCCAGTACATGCCCTGCTCATCCGCACACTCGGCCGCTTCGGCTGCTCCCTGCGCCTCCTCGTGGAATCCCAGCGGGAAGTCCCTGTAAACCATCCTTACCTTCCCCGTGCTCACGTACTCCTCCTCGATGAGCGGAAGTGTCTGCTCGTAAAACCTCCCGCAGAACGGGCACTGGTAGTCCGAGAACTCCACGATTGTCACCGGGGCGTCCTCGCTCCCCTTGGCAGCATCGTCACCCGCGATCACGACCATGGAAACGCCGTTGGACTGCTGACCGTTCCGGACGGTTACCGGCTCCTCCGGGCCGCCAGTCAGCTCCCCTGTAATGTTCCCTTCACCGAAAAAAATCATCCCGGCATACGCCCCGACAAGCACTGCCACGACCGCAACCGCCAAGAACTTCCAGGCAGGCGAACCCCGACTTCCCTTTTCCCCTTCACTCCCTTCCATCATGACCACCAAGGCGCAAGACCGCCATAAACAATAGTATAAAAAATAAACTACTTATAAGTTTTGTATCAAAAAATATACCATGCAAAGCACCTGCGCAGTCTACAGGACGTACAGCCTCGTGGGGAAGCGCTGGACAATCCTCATCCTCCTGGAGATGCACAAGGGCCGTTCAGGGAAGAGGAGGTTCTCGGAGCTCAGGTCAGCACTCCCCGGCATAACCTCCAAGATGCTCTCGATGAGGCTCAAGGAGCTCCAGCGCAGCGGAATCCTGGAGAGGCACGTGGACTCCCAATCCTTCCCACTGAAATGCACCTACTCCCTCACAAAAAGCGGCAGGGGCCTCCTCTCCGTGATCGCGGAGATGAAGAAGTGGGCCCTCGAATGGACCCCGGCAAGCAGCGCGTGCAGAGAGACCCGGTGCAGGCACTGCACGCTATAGTGGCCGTTAAAGTCGCCCAATCAGCCAGTGGCATTTGAAACCCGGTTTAGCGCATCCATATAAAACCTCAGCGCCCTGTCCAGCTCCACATCCCCCTCTCCAATGGCCATACAGTACTCCCCCTCCTCGAACAACACCGTGCTTGCCTGGTCCCTATCAGGCAAGGGTCCACCCCCTTCCTTGACAATGAAATACCTCCCGTCAGACCTGCTTCCAACATCGTACCCAACCCCGTTCAAAAAAGCCTTGAACCCGTCCCACTCCTCCAGGTTTCCGCGGTATTCTGAGCGCGTCCATCTCATGGTAAATCATTGGAGTTCGGTTATTTAAGCCTTGGGACCATCTGTGAAACATCCCTGATTGGCAGAACCCTTCCTTTCCCCAGGGCACGGCTGAACCCCTCTTGCATGTCGCTCCTGGGCAGCGGGTCCTCCATGTTTATTATTGGCTCGCACTGGTTTTCAGATTCCCAGTCCAATTAATGCCCATGATCGACAGGGAACTGTACTTTTGCATCGTCCGCGGCAGGTCCAGGCGCCCTCGCAGGGAGGACGGCCCCGAATCCGAGACCTGCCTGATGCAGCCCAGGGACGACCTGTTGTATCCGGGCCACCTCGACGACCTCGGCCCCCGCCCGGAAGAATACAGAAGCCGCTTCCCAGGGGATACAACTTCAAGGTCTGGGACGTGGAGAGGTTCCTTGAATCACAGAGGAGGATGGTGGAGAGGTTCGGAAAGTCCTTGAAGAGGAAGTACCCAATGGGCCATGCCGAGATGTTTGAAAAAATCACTGGAGGCCACACATCCCTTCGTGAAAACCTTCCCCATGATTCGCACAGGATGGCGGCGCATTCGGCCTCACCACAATCAACGGCCAGGGCAAGGAACTGGAAACGGGGAGATATAATCGGAAAAGGACGCACTGGACCACTACAAGAAGAGAAAGCCCCTGACCTCCATGAAAGGGGAATGATGGCCAGCAGGATGCTCCTCGAGCGGGCCATGAGGAAGTCGGGGTTCAGGCCCCACATTCCCAAGCAGTGGTACTGTGGATGCGATAAATGACCCAAAACCGAAAGCCGCGGCTCCCCGGAAAAACAAATAAAGAGAGGGACTGCCCTCTACTTGCTCATCTTTATGTTGATCGTGGACACGTTCATGGTCCTGTTGTCCTTGTCGGTCACCTGGTCAGTACCTATCTCCACCGTGTTCTTGATGTTCTGCAGGAACCTGTTCCTCACGACCTCAGCCACGTCCACTGCCGTTGAAATGCTCCTGCCCCTTGCCCTGACGTTTATCTCGTTGTTGCTGCTCAGCTGCGTGATGGCCGCGAGCACGTAGCTCATCGTGGGCTTCTTCCCCACGAATATCGTGTTGTCGTTCGCCCTGGATTTCGGGCTGCTTTCTGACTTCTCTGCCATATTGCACCTCCTTGGAATACTGGTGCTAATACTTGTGCGTAAATTTTTAAAAACCTATCCCCCCTGGACGGGCGAGGCGGTGAACGTGCCTGAAACCTCCCCCGCCTCCTCCGCGGTCCCCTCGAACGTCCCCTCAATGCTCCCGTCCCCCAGGAGCAGACCCTCGAAATCCGCCACCAGTGCGAGCGGCTCCCCGAACTCGCCCCTCGCTATCAGCGGCACGTCCTCCATGATTATCTCGTCCAGGAACACGCTCCCCGTCCCGCTCACGAACCCTCCCAGCACGCCTACGGACCACTTCAGGCCGTCCCCGGTCTCCAGCAGCCCCAGGGGATGCTCGGAATTCCCAAGCCCCTCCCCCTCCAGAACGAGTCTGTACTCCCCGTCCACGCTGGGCAGCTCCACATGGCTGTCCGCGTCCAGCCCTGCGCGCACTTCGAACTCCATGACCAGCCTCCTCATCCCCACCTCCCCGTCCAGGACAGCCACTTCCTCCTGGGCCTCCGCCCTGACCTCCCCCCTGTACTCGACGCTGTAGACGAGCCCGGGGCATTCCACGAGGGTGTGCTCCATCACAGGCTCCCCTTTCTGGATTATACTCGCCCTGCAGGAGCCGGCAATGACCTCCACATCCAGGCCCAGGACCTTGACTGAAAGCGAGAACCCCCTGTCCTCCCCGGGAAGCAGCCCTTCCATCCCGTCCAGCAGGGAAGCCCTTATCTCCTCTTCCACTTCCCCTATACCCTTCCCGTGCATCTCGCGGAGCACGAAGTTCGCCATATCTCTTGCGCTCCCGAACGTCCTCCTCCCCTCCAGCTCAACGCTCCCGCTCTTTCCCCAACCGTTCAGCTCCTCTGCGGCGAGCCTCTCGAAACCCTTCCCAAGCTCCTTCCCCCGCTTCTGCTCGGCCATGAACATCCTTATGCAGGACGTCTGGAAGTCCCTCTCCATCCCGGAATCCTTCCACAGGCTCACGCTCTTCTGACTTTCCGGATACTCGGCCCCGACCGATATTTTCGAGCCTGAAGCGGTCTTCACCCTCGCCCCGTCCTCGAGCTCCTCCACCCTCACGGAATAGTCCTTTGGGACACTCACCTCGAACCCCCTCACGTAATCCCACTTCCCCCCGTACTCGTTCAGCCTCCCGGCAACTGCCTCCCCGAGTCCACTGAGGAACTCCTCCTTCCCGGGGGTCTGGTCCGCGAGGTCATACCACATCCCTCCAGGGGCCCCTGCCCCGGACCCCAGGAAGTCCCAGCACCCCTGCTGGAAGCTCCACACGAGCGAGGTCTCTGCCACCACACCACCATACTCGAGCGCGTTCCCCATCACATGTATGTCCCTCTTCACCACCAGGGGCTCCACGCTCTCCTTGAAGGGGTTGAGTAGCACAAAGAGGCTGACCACCGCAATAACCCCTATCACTATCAGGAAGCTCGAGAGTATGTTCAGCACAATTCCCTTCATTCCACGTCCACCCCCATCCTCCCTTTCACCATCCCTGGAAGCGGGAAGTCAACGAATATCCCGAGCTCCTCCCTAACTTCACCAAACTCTGCCAGTGCCGCCCCTTGGGAGTCCTCGATCAGGAGGCTGATATCCAGCGCATCCAGGCTCCTCCTGATACCGCTACCCTGTGCCTCCCCGATTCCCATCATCCCCAGAACCTCGGAAAACCTTCCCTCATCCTTCTCCAGGAGAAGCAGAGAGTTTATCCTCCTCCCCTCGTCCACTGACCTTATGTCCAGCTCAATGTCATAACCCAGCGCCTCCACGATGCCGCGGGCCACGGGCTTCTTGAGTATCTCTCCCGTGAGAAATACCCCGCCCACTATCAGCGCTGCCAGTATCAGAAGCCCCACAAGACCTATCTGCCCCCTAAATCGAGACATGCAGCCTCCCTACCCTCACCTCTCCCCCAGATCTCAGGGGCACGAATATCTCGTGCGACCATTCCCTCTCCCTCCCGAGCTCCCAGGAATCGCCCCTCTCGAGGTCTTCCACCTTGGCCGAGGCCTCCAGCCTGCAGTCAGGGGACAGCTCCTCCACCCCGGCGAGAGCCTTCCCCTCATTCCTTCCCAAAAGAGCCGCATCCACGACCCCTCCTTCCCCGAGGCAGTCCCTCACGAAATATGTGATGTCCACCACATCCAGCTTCTCCTGCGCCCCCTTCAGGTCAGTGCTCACCGCCACCGCCGTCACGTTCAAATACAGCGCCACGTAAAGGACGGCAAACACGAAGAGCACCACCCCTCCCGAGGCTGTTATGAAGTCCCCCCTCATCATTCCTCGCATTCCCTCACCTCCGGGTATCCCCCCTCCTTCACTATGCACACCCTGTTAAGCGTATCCAGGAAGGTTTTTTCCAGCCTCCCGTCCCTCTTGTTGGGATAGAGCGCCACCTTGACCTCTTTGAGATCTCCTCCGGCCGGACTCAGTCCCACGAAATATTCCCCCTCCCTGAACTCCACGCTCACCCGGAAGTCACTGCCCAGCCCCATCTCTATCATCCCCCCGTCCTGCAGCTGCAACTGGTTTAGCAGCGAGGCGATGTCATTGGCGGCTCTCAGCGCTTTCACGTTGGGGTGGTTGTATGGGTCCTGCGCTCTCAGTATGAACAGGACGGCCAGTATGCCTATGATGAGCATCATCATCCCAAGCATCATCGTGTCTATTTCCCCTCTCATCCGCATCTGCTCACCCTGCACTTCTCCTTGGTGGACTTCTCCCTGGTTATCAAGTACTCGTCTGAGTCGGTCTTCTTGAAATTCAGGCACCACTCCCCCAGGTCCTCCTGTGTGTAGAGCGTATCCCCCCTGAAGGAATAGCCCCCGGTTGAATAGGCATTCATCTTATTGTAGCCCTCCCTGAACCTGCTCAGCCATTCGTCCGGCTTGTCAATCCTGTAAGAGCTCACGAGCCTGGGTATCGCAAGCATGCACCCCCCTCCCCTACACTTCTCCCAGCAGGATTCCAGGCACTTCTCCCTCTCAAGGTTCTCGGTCCCCTCCCCCCCCACCTCATTGCACGCCCTCACACACCCCTGGTAGTCCGTGAACTCGACCCTCTGCACGCATGAAGTGACCCCGAAGTAGATCGTGAAATCAACCCTTCCCAGGCACTTGTCAAACCCCCCAGTGGTGGACGAGCTGACCTTGTCCAGCTCGGAAAGCGCGTTGTTCCAGCACTCCGTCTGCGGGAACCTTATCACGATGGTGACCCCCACGATGAATATGACGACAACGATTATCAGCGACAAAATCGCCTTTAGGATGTCCGCTCCCTGGGTCCCTGTCATGCATTATTATTGTCCTGCCTCAAATAAATTAGCCTGCCCCGACGATCAGTCCCCCATGCCGAGGCCTATGTCGAAAATCCACCCCACCCCCATGATGATTGCCATGGCTATCAGTATGGTGAGTATTATGGCTATCACGTTCCATAAGCCTATTTCCAGAACGCCCTTCATGAGATTCATATACCCAGTCCGAACTTGTCCACCACGTATGAGAGGATGAAGTAAGCCACGATGATCGCTATCGTGACCCAGACCAGCACGTCCATCCCCACGATAAACCCCCTGGCCATGGTAAAGTATTCCTCCCGGAAGAATAAATTCTTTCCCTACCCCACCCCGACCGCAGGCCAGTCCTGTTCGTGCTGCGCCCAGATGTCCGATGCGGCCCCTGCCGCGAGCAGTATCCCCCCTACCGGACCCGAGACAAAAAGGCTGAGGCCCATGAACATGTATCCCCCTATCTCAGCTATCTTCTCTCCCGTCCCCCTTTCCTTGAAGCAGTAGTTGTATCCAAAGTCCTCGTTTTCAGACGCCTTCACGTCCCTCACCACCACTCCCTCGGTGAAGCATACGGGCGTAGTCTGTGCGATTTCACGGTATCGCAGACCGATCACGTCCACTGTCCTGTCATCGTCCTTGTTGTAGTAGGACGCGGTCACCTCAGACCCGCCCTCGATTGCCAGGGACAATGTCACGGCATCCGAAACGATTATCGTCGAAGCCGTCCCCTCACCAATCCCCTCGTCCAGCATGCTCACCCTCATGTTCCTGTCATTCACGTGGCTGTCCCCGTAAACAATGTGCAGCGCCCTGCTGTCCGCCTCCTTCTCATGATATGCGGCCAGGTTGATGATCCTTGACTCGGGATCATACCAGCTTATCTCGGCCCTGAATACCTCTCCATCCGCCTTCCCTTTGGCGCTGGACTTCAAGAAGTAGACCTTGTACTCGTTATTGTTCACTTTGAAAATGTACGAATATTTAGGAGAAAGCCTTTCTACTAAATCATCCACCTTAATGCTCTCCCCACAGGAGTCCTTGACGAGGAAGTAGTCCTTGGGCTCCGAATTCCCGTAAACCCTTTCATCATAATCCATGCTTGCGTCCGCGTAGAAAAAAACCTCCTTCTCGCATTCCTCTTCTTTCAGGACATCCACCGGCACGATGAAGAACCCGTCCTTGTAGAACACCCCTCCCTTCTCCGGAAAGTCCGGCATGGTCTTCCCTTCAAGCGGAACCGTGAACTTCTTCAGCACGCTGTACGCCTCCAGCGCTTTGTTCCCCGCTATGTACGGGGAATCCTCTGGCCCGGTGAATTCCGAGCATTCCGGCACACCTTCCTCTCTCTCTTCATAGACTCCCTCATGGTCGGTTATGCACCTCACGGTCCCCTCGATCTCGTCCCTCTCGTACGCCTGGCACCCGAACACCGCTTCTTCCACGTCCATCTGGTCGATGTAGCAGGGCGAGACGAAGTGGAGGTTCTTCTCATTGTTGTTGAACCAGCTGAAGAACCCCGTCCCCGGAACCCACTGCAGCATTACAGGCTTTCCCTTCAGCTCCTCAGCCAGCACGTTCTCCCCCTTCTTCCCGTCAACTGCCTTGAGCAGCACGATCTCGTTCGGGTGCGGCTTTAGGTAGTTCTCTATGGTGTTCTCCATACCGTCCTTCCACGCCTCGTAGGTTATCACTGCCGGAAGCGCGGCCACTGCCCTCGACGCCGTCCAGGCCGACTTAGATGCGATCCCCGATATGATCCCCACACGGGCCTTTGACGCCGCTTTGGAAATGCCGACGGCATTTTTTGCGGAACCCAGCTTGGAAACAGTCGAACTCACCATCTCCCCCATCCTTCCCCTACTGAACAGCCCTGGCACTTTGGTAAAGAGCTTGACGGTCCTGAGCGGCCCCACAAGAACGAACGTCCCTATCGCCGCGTAAAAGCCGAAATCGCTCTCCTCGGACCACGTGTCCTCCTCTTTCGGGAAGTCCTGCCAGTAGACCATCCTCTGCGGGAAGCCGAGGTAGAGTATGTAATCCGTTATGTCAGGGTCCGTTTCCTGGGGAAGCTGGAAGTTCTTGACCCTGCAGTATAAATCCGAAGCCTTGACGGTCCTGCGGCATTCGTACTCGACCAGGTCAAGTCTCATTTCATTGTTGAGAACAGTATTCCCCTGGAAGTCCTCGCAGTCGAATGCGTACCTCCCGGAGTACGTCCCCTCTCCCAACCAGGCGTTCGCGTTCTCCATCTCCTTCCTGCAGAACTGGCTCGCGACGTACTCGCTCTCCCCGTAAACGGGCAGCTCGAGGTCGCCTGCATCCCCGTAAAGCACGCACCCACACTTCTTCCACTCATCCACGGAATTCTGCTCTCCCCTATTCACGGTCTCCACCTTGCATCTGTTTATCTCAAGTTCCGCACTACCCGAAATGCTGGTAAGATCGTCCCTCGTCTTTCCGCAGGCCTCCGCTATCCTGGAGAAGGAGTCCCCACTCACCTCCACCCCACCGTCACTGTCCGTGAAGCTGCACGTGCACGTTATCCTGCTGTCACTGTCCCGCTGGTAAAATACGATCCTTTCATCATCCATCCTTATCGAGCACTCCTCCCCTGGCTTGCACTCCTTTTCGCATTCGCTGGAGGCCTCTACAGTGCCTGCGAATTCCTTCTTCCACACCACCATGGTCTCCTCTTTCACTTCGGGCTTTGACGCAACGCAGGAGCTCTCTTCTGCACGCTTCCCACCCCTGTCAGAGCAGACGTCCTCCTTCAGCCACTTGGTCGCTTCCTCGGTGCTGTACGTGAAAAAAGGCTCCCCATTGCCGTACCTGGTGGCTTTCTCATACTCATATTCGCAGCACACGTACTCCTCCCTGTTCACACATTCCACGCACGCCCTGTCCTCCGGGACCAGTTCGTCCCCCCCGAAGCACACGCTCCCGCCCTGCCCGCCGAGGGCTGCACTCTCCGCCCCCTGGCAGTTCTCTGCGCTGGGCTGTTTGCCCAGGATCGCAGAATTCACCGCGCAGACAAGCGCCTGGGTTGAGCTTTCGGCCTGGAAGTCGTAGTAATGGGAAGTGGTACCCTGTTTGCACCAGAACTTCATCGGAGGCACAGGCTCTCCTGGAGGCGGGCATGATGTTATGGTATTCCAGTCCCCGCAGATTCCCGACGCAACAAAGAATATTATCACGGCCACCACAAGCAGGCTCAGTATGGAAA
>CAZMBQ010000007.1:1546-13643 GCA_964564705.1 uncultured archaeon | reverse complement strand
GACAGGCGCGGCCGTCTTCCTGCAGCTCGGATCGACCGGTATGTCGCTGTTGGGCTCCAGCAGGCTGGTCAGGTTGTAATCCCCTGCCCGGGACTCGCTTATCCTGAACCAGTCCTGCATACCCCTTGTCTCCTTTCCCGCAACAACCGAGCCGGAGAAGTACTCATAATCAATCCTTGACTGGTCGGGCTTTAAAGTTATGCCAGTCGCGTCCTCCACAAAGGATTCCAGGCCGTTAACTGATGGGGAGAGGCTACCCTCGAGCCTCCCGAGGAAATCGGGGCCTGAAGTGTCGAACGTATTGTAATATGTCAGGGCTGATTTGAGCGGAAGCAGCCAGACTCCGGTGGCCTCGTCGAGGTAGAGCCCAGGATAGTCCTGGGATTCCACGGTAGAGTTGACGGTCTGGTTGGCCTGCGGGTTCCCAACTGAATAGCAGCTAACCGAGGGCGTTTCAGTGGTCTCTGAAACCACGCCCCCGTATCCTGAAACGCCAGAGGCGTTGTACGTTGCGAGGATGAGGCCCGAGCCCTCTTCCCCGAAGGTCACGTTTCCCGTGCAGTTGCCGTATCGGGTGCCGGCGAGCATCTTAATGGCATAGGAGCCGTAAGGGTATCTCCATATCTGCCTCTGCACGTTTCCCTCACTGTTCAGTATAAAAAGTGGATCCTCCAGGCCTTCCACAGAGACGGAAACGTTCTTCATGACAACCCTGGACACTCTTGAGGAGCTGAGCTCGTGGGAGATGTTAACCTCCAAGTATATTGAGAAAAGGACGTGGAAGCCGTCCAGGTTCCTCATGCTCAGGTTGTGGTAGGAAATGTTGCGATCGAAACCCGTGCTCGTGGAGAGTATCCTCTCCTTCCAGTCCTCAAGGGTGTTGTTGTGCATTATCACACTCACGTTGCCGTATATAGTCCCGTTGAGCATGAGCTCCTGAACCCTTATGGTGGCGTTGTCTATCCCCTCCCCTGTGAGGAGCACCCTGTTGACCCCTGCCAGGAGGGCCCTCCTGCCAGTCGCTTCAATCGCCCTCGCGATGTCGTCCTCTATGTTCCTGGCCACCTGGGACATCTGGTCGGATATTATCTTCTCGGAGCGCTGCGTGCCCGTCACGTTGGTGGTGTCCAGGAAGCCCGAGATGAATAGCAGTATGGGTATGATGACCAGCACCACGATTATCGAGTACGCCTGCCCTCTCATTCACATCACACCCACACGTTTATCACGAGCTCTGCCGGCCCCCAAATCGACTTTATCCCGCTTATCGAGGAGGAGTCGAATAACACTTCGGAGCTTATGGCGAGGTCTATGGGGTTCGTATCATTCAGGCCGTCATGCGGGTTGTCCTCGCTCCCGTCCCCGTACCCCGAGGGGTTCCTGTCGTACAGAACATTAAGGTTGTCGAGGAGCCTCATGAACGCGTCGTCTATGGAGTCGGACTGCGGGTCAAATACATCGCCTGGGTTGCTTCCGTACGCTATTGTGGAAGAGGAGTCGGTGGCGTTGTCTCCGTCAAGGTCGTAGTAAACCCTTACGGTGGAGCCTTCTGACTTCGGGTAGACGCCGCTGTAGCCCTCGAGGTTGAGACCGTCGATCCGCAGAGTGTAAATGACCTTCGCGTCCGGGGAGCCCCCGCTGCCGTTCAGGGGGGAGGTGCCGACACCCAGCTTCACGTAGTTCGTCCCGCCCACACCCACTAGCCTCGAGGGTATGTGGACGTTGTAAGGATCCCCGAGCTTGGAGTAGTCGCTCCCGTAGTTGTCCAGCCAGTAGACCCTCGTGTAGTTGCTGGCATTGTCAGGCCTCATATAGAGCCTGTCTGTCCAGAAACCCGATGAATAGGAGGTGACGCGCGCGCTTATCACGTCCACGTCCGGGATTATGAAGAACTGGCCCTCCTTGGTCCCGGTAAGGTTGTCCGTCATGTTGGCGTTTCCGGTGTAATTCCTGAAGGGAAGGGACTCGAAGCTGAACGTGACTTCGCCGAAGCCCGAATCCGGAAGAGTGGAAACGTAGTCATACATTATCCGCGAATCCGGGTAAAGTGTGTTGTTGAGGCTCACGTTCCCTGAGATCACGGCTGTCTGGCCTTTGAAGCTTATGTTTATCATCTGCTGTGCTATCCTGCTATATATCTCGAGCAGGTCGTCCTTGCTGTTGCTCGTGTAGAAGTTGTCATAGTCATCACAGCCCGCCGACTCGTTGAGGGTGTATATGGCCATTGAACCCGCGTCCCCGAAGGCCACCGCGAATACCCTTATCCCGTACTCGTTGAAGGCTTCGCACGCCTTCCTTATGGTCTCCTCATACGCAAGTTCGGCCCCGGGAACCTGCGGGCAGGAAGGGCTGCCGTATGGGGCGCAGTCCCCTATTTTGGTGTTCGCGGCCCCGTCGCTCATTATCAGCATAGTCTTGGTCCTCTCGTAACTGTGGCTCTCTCCTGAACGAGTGAGCGTCACGTTGAGGTCCCGGATGGTCCAGCTGTCATGTGTTCCAATCCTCTCGCAGCCGTATTCCGTGCCGCCAGTGAAGGTGAGGGTGTTGTTACCCTCGTCCAGCCACGCAACCGGAAGGTCGAACAGGACTTCATGCCAGGTGTCGGAGCCGTTCCACTTCTGCTGATCCACCCTGCCCACGAGGTTGCCGTTCAGCAACAGGCAATCGTAATAGTCCAGATCTATCCCAATCGCCCCGAACTCAGCCATGGCAGCCTCTATTCCGGTCTTGTTGTCCGCGGCGAAGGTGAAGTTCCTCTTGTTCGCCGCCGGGACTGTCTCTGAAACGCCGACGGCTATGTCGTCGAACCCAAAATATCCCCACTCCAATGAGGAATCCGCGAGGATCTTGCCCCCAAAGTCCAGGTAGTACGTACCGGCCCCGCTTATCCACGGGCTTATGTCCTGGAAGAAGAATCCGTCGAAGCTGCTATCTGGCTCATCGAACGCCATTATATCGGGGTCGCCGTCGGCCCCGTCGTGACCGGAATCGAAGTCGGAACCCAGCCAGTGGGAGCCCGCCGGGGTGGTGAGCCTGCCCTTTATCCAGACTTCGTCCTCGTCCTCGAAAAAACCGCTCCCGCTCCAGGAATAGTTGAAGGAGACGTAAATGCTCTTGCCCAGGAGCATCTCGCTGTAAATATCATCTGTCACCTCGAACTGGATGCCGTAAGCCGCGGAGCAGTCATAACCGGGGCAGTTGTTCCTGTATCCGGGCACGGTCCTTGTGCCGATGAGCAGCATGTCGTACGCGTCCAGCACATCGTAAAAGACCACATCGTCACCCCCACCATACTCCCCTGCGCTCCAGTCCCAGCCGTCATCCCCGGATGCCTCGCCCAGGAGGCCGAAGGTGTTTTCGCTGCTGTTAAACGACACGGAACCGGAGCCGAAATCCACCGGGTAAGGGCGGTCAGGTACGTATTCCCACAGGTCAGCGAAAAGCGAGTAGGACGGCTCCGAATTCATACCGTGGTCCCCACTGAAATTGATTGTTGCGGAAGACGGAGGCTGAGAGTTGGCCTCCCAGACAACGAGCTCCACGTCCTTGAAGTCCCAGTCGTCCTGGTCGTTTGGCTCTGTCCCTTCGTCAAAGCAGCTTTCCGTGGTGGCGCCCGTCACGGTGACGTTGTTTTTCCCGTCCTTCAGCCACTCTGTGCGCAGAGGATAGAGGCACGTGTGCCAGCTCATCTGGTCCTGCCCGGTCCCGTCAGACTTGCAAACCCTCCCAAGGTAGTGGTCGTTCAGGAAAATGCAGTCTTTGTACCCGTCAACCACGTCTGTGTTCGTCGCGAGGATGGATAGCTTCCCTTTCACGAACCGCGAAGGCTCGAGGTCAAGCTCGAGTTCGATGCTCTTGCTGACCGGCCCGAGGTCGCCAACGTGGTGGGTGTCGGTGTCGATGTCCCGGACCTTCCTCAGCCCGTGGAGAGCCTCGTTCTCCGTCAGCTGGACAGTGGCGCTTTCTATTCCACAGGATATGCAGGTGTAGCCGCACCGCTGCCATGTCCCGTTGGCGTAGTAATCCTCTATGTGCGCCTGCAGGCTGGAGTTGCTCCCACTCATACCGAAGACGCTGCAGGAAGGGGCCGCAATCTCCCCGTACCCAACCAGGCCCACACTGTTCCCGGAATTGGATGTTATTTCCTCGATGAAGAGCACGTCCGCGTCTATTGCCACCGCAGCCCTGTAGTCGTGGCATCCCCCTGTCGGGTCAGTGTCGCAGAAGGACTCGTTTCCGGGGTCAGTGCAATTCACGTCCACGTCACATGCGCCCATGCTAGGGCTCCTGTCCGTTATCAGAGACGTGTCGAGCGTGCCGAGGCCTGCCTCGAGGCTTATGTTCTCTGTCCCGAACCTTATCGGAACAGTTGCTTCGCTGAGCCACGAGTAGTTCATGAGTCCCGAAAGGTAGGAATCGTTGATGGTCACCTGCTGGCGGGAGCTCTCGTTGCTCCTGTGGATTGTCACGTTACCCACAGTGAGGAAGACCTCGTAACCGCTGTGGTAATCGAGGTAAATGCTGAGATTCGTGAGGTTCCCGGGAACATAGAAAGAGTCGAAGAGGTTGATGATGCCCCGTATGCCCGGGAAGGTGTAGTTGCCCGTGGCGTTCTCGCCGTAACCTGCCTCTGAGGAGACCACGAGATCCGTGGTGTTGTACGTCACCTTGAAAACGCCGCCGCCAATGTACGAGCGGTTCCCGGTGAAGTTTATCCCGATAATGTTCTGCCCGGAGAAGAAGCTGTCCAGATACTCTTCCGCAATGGTCCACTTCTGGGAGAGGAGAGTGGAAGTGGTGTTCTTCAGGTAGGTGCCGGAGTAGTTCCCGTTTATGTACAGGGTGAAGTTGCTTCCCGCATCCATCTCCATCTCGGCCGAGAGCACGGTGCCGAGGTTGGATAGGATGAGCGCCTGGGTGATGTTCCCGTCACCCACGTACCCGCCGAAGAAAACGTATTTGGTGTCCTGCTTGGAAGGGTTGGTGATGTACGCCCTGGATACGTAACCAGAGACGGGCTTCCCGACGTCATACCCGCTGACCACTGTGGAGAGCTTCGCGACGAAGCTCGCGGAGCTGGCATTCTTCTGGTAAACGGTCGCGTTTCCCAGAATGAGCTGGTAATTGTAGCCGCTCCCGTTGAAGACCTTTTCAAGAACTTCCCTGGTGAGGTTCTCCGCGAGGGTAATGTTCCCGGAAGCCCATAGGTAGCCTATCGCGTCCAGAAGCGTGCCGTTCCGGTCCAAAATGACGCCGTCCTCGATGTACTGGTCCAGGACCTCCAGGCCCTCGGTCTCGTATATCCTCGCGTTCTCGAGGATGTTCAGCACGTCCTTGGCGCTCATGTAGAGGCGCTCGTACCTGAGCTCCGGGTTCGTATCCATGGTGATGCCGCTAAGGAAGACCGCGACCAGAACCATGATACCCACCGCAACGAGGGCTTCCATCGACAGGATAAAGCCTTTCATGTAGTTATATATTTGGTTCCCGGGCCTAATTATATTTATGAAAAACCAGGCCACGGTAGAGTTCATGATAATATTCACGGTCTTCATACTCGCCGCGGCAGTGGCGGGCCTGGTGAGCTTCCAGAAGATAAACGAGATAACCGGTCAGCAGGAGGTTCTGGACGGCGAGGGCACGGTCAGGCTGGCGGCTTCCACGCTCGACAGGACGCTGATAGAGGGGGACGGCTTCTCCACCAAACTGAACCTTCCCGACAGCCTTTCGGGAAGGCCTTACAACATAACCCTCCACTCCGGGTTGGTCGTGCTGAATCTGGGCGGCCATGACTTCACCAAGACCACACTGGTAACCGACTTCACGGGCTCCCTCTCCAATGGGGGGAACACGTTGAAAAATTCAAAGGGGACGGTCGAAATATCATGAAGGCGCAGATATGGTCATTCGACTTCGCGGTCTCGCTCGTGATCTTCGCGAGCGTATTTATAATACTCGTGCTGTTCTGGTCCCACTCCAATGACCAGGCATTCGCCCAGGTCAGGCTGGACGAGATGCAGGACAGGTCGATATACGTTTCCGACCTCCTGGTGAGGAGTCCGGGCTCCCCTGAGAACTGGACTGCCGGAAGCGTCACCCTGGTGGGGCTTGCATCCAGTGAGAAGGTGCTGGACGAGGGGAAGGTATACCAGTTCACCCAAATGGACTATGACAGCGCGAAATCCGTTATGGACATAGGCCAGTACGAGTTCTACTTCAGCCTGGAATACACCAACAGCTCAGTGGTAATGGTGAACGAGATAGAAGCGGTCGCAGGCACCTATCCATCGGACGCGTACGTGACAGTCCCGATAGAGCGGCACGTGCTGCTGGACGGCAGCATAGTGAGGATGAAACTATACATCTGGTCCCGGCAGCTCTAGTCCTTCCTCTTCTCTATGGGCACGAACGTGAGGTCCACTGAACCTCCCATCCTGACCAGCGAGTTACCTATGTGGAACTCTACCCCGTTAAGGTTTATCTTTGTCCTGGATTCCTTGCCTTCGAGTATCTCCAGAAGCTTCACAAGAATCTCTTCCTTGTTCCTCAGAATCTCTTCCAGCATTCCCATTACAATCCCTCCTTAACAAAATCGCCTGATTTATTAATTGGGCCGAACATATATAAAACTGAGGCCGGGAGGATGCCAGTAGAGAGGATAGTGATAGGGAGGGATAGGGAGGACCAGAAGGAATTCGGCCTCCTGGGAACCGCATTCATCGGGAAGCATATCGTGGGCGAGGGGGAAGACTCCCACCTCACGAACTCCATCCAGATGGACGTCGCGAGGCCGCACATCGTCCTCGTGTGCGGCAAGAGAGGGACGGGAAAATCGCATACAGGCGGCGTGGTGGCGGAGGAGATAGCCCTCCAGACCCCAGAGGTCAGGAAAAACCTTTCTGTCCTCATGTTCGACACAATGGGGATCTACTGGTCCATGAAGGAGCCCAACAAGAGGGATCTCCCTCTGCTGAAGCAGTGGGGAATCAGGCCTCAGGGTCTGCCTGCCAGGCTGTTCGTCCCGAAGGGATACGTCAACTCCTATGAGGAGGCGGGGATAAAGGTGGATGCCCCACTCACGCTGCCCTCTGGGGAGCTCACTGCAACGGACTGGGTGCTGACGTTCGGGTTCTCCCCAATAGACGATTACGGGATAGCGACTGAAAGGGCGATAAAGGCCCTGAAGGAGAAGCACGGCGATTCTTACTCCATCCAGGACATAGTGTACGCCCTGCACACGGACAAGAAGCTCCCGCCCTCGGTGAGGGATGCCCTGGTCAACAGGTTCCTGGCTGCGATGGACTGGGGAGTCTTCGAAAAGAAAGGCACGCCCATAAGGGAGCTTCTCAAGCCTGGGACCATAAGCATAATAGACGTCTCCCATTACATGTCCATCTCCCAGGGCTGGTCAGTGAAGGGGATGCTGGTGGGCATGCTCTCGAGGAAGATATTCCAGGAGAGGCTCATGGCGAGGAAGGCAGAGGAGTTCGGTGTGATGAGCGGGGAGGACAGGAGAACGCTTCCGATGATGTGGATAATAATCGACGAGGCGCACCAGCTGCTGCCCAGTAAGGGGAAGACGGCCGCTTCCGAACCGCTCCATACCCTGATAAAGCAGGGCCGCGAGCCTGGAATAAGCCTGCTGATGATAACCCAGCGACCCAACCGCCTCCATGAGGACGCGCTTGCCCAGGCAGACCTCGTGATATCCCACCGGCTCACCGCGAAGGCGGACATAGAGGCCCTCAGGGGGGTGATGCAGACATACATGCTCGAGGACATCCAGGAATACATCAACACGCTCCCTAGGACAAAGGGCGCGGCGATAGTGCTGGACGACAACTCGGAAAGGCTCTACTCGATACAGGTGAGGCCGAGGTTCACGTGGCACGCCGGAGGCAGCCCGTCCGCGATAAAGAAGAAGGGACTGTTCGGCTGATCACCTGATGCTCACGACCTCGAAGCCCACCTTTCCCTTCCTGACGATCTCCTGAATCTCCTTCTGCTTCGCGGACAGGCGCGAATCGCCGGATTTGAACTCCACGAAGACCACCCTGTCCTTCCCGAACTGCACCCCGTCCACAGGGGTCCCGAGGAAGCGGAAGCCCTGGGGGTCGTGGGGGTAGCCCTTCATGAAGGGGAAGAACTGTTCGGACATCCTGCCGTAGCGGGCGGAAAGGCTCCTCTTGCCGAACGCGATCTCCTCAAGCGACTTCTTGAGCAACCTCAACTTCCAATAGAGTAGGACCGCTGCCAGGAGGAACAGCAGGGCAGCCATTCCCAGGAACGCCTCGATTCCCATGTGAAAGAAAAACACTTTCTGGGTTAAAAAGCCCGCTGCCTGTTAGTCAGTGCCACCTGGGGGTGAAGGGGAGTTTCATGCGCGTGGCCATCCTCACCTCGTGCTCGCCCATGTGGGGATTCTGCATGTGGATGATCTCGTGCGTGAGGACTTCCGCGAAGTCGTCCCCGTAAAGGTCGGAGCGTATCTCTATCACTCCGGAGTAGGGGAAGCATCTCCCGAGGATCCCATAGCCGATCTGGCCCGCAGGGACCTTCTTCACCTCGATTCCGGGATAGAAGAACCCCGAAGGGGGCCTGCATTCCCTTGTGTACCATTCCAATCCCTTCCCATACTCTTCGCCGATCCCTTCTTCATTGCTCTCGGAATCCTCACATGGCTCCTGAATTTCGGTCACGTCATCCAGGCTCAATGCCATGCTCTCCGAGAACTCCCCGTAGCCCCCGTACTTGGCGAAACCCGGGGAGAAGAAATCATCCACTGCCCGGAAAAGCCTCCCCACCTCCTCGAGCTCCCTTATTCGATTCAGCACCCCCATCACCTCAGTTCTGTACCTCCACTGCGTCCCCGTCACTGAGGACGTGGCCAAGTCCGACCCTCTGCCCGGGAAACCTGCCCGAAGGCCCCCACACCCTGGCGCTCCTGAACCCCTCGAGAAGGCCCAGTTTTTTACAGACCCTCCTGACATCCACCCTGCCCCTCATTATCAGGGGTTCCTCCATGTCCGGGGGCTTCCCTGGCTTCTTCAGGTAAACCCGCCTCATCCCGAGCCTTTTCCACAGCTCCTCCTTCAGCTTCTCGATGCCTTCCCCCCGGACCGCGGAGACGCTGATGAACCCGGCCGGCCTGGAAGGGAATCTGTCCGACTTGTTTGCTACAAAGATGGCAGGCAGGTAGATCCTGTTCCTTGCCAGGCAGTCGACCAGCTGGTCCATGCCAATGTCCTCCCTTATCAATACCTCCCCATTCAGCACTCGGAACTCCTTCAGGACCTCCTTGACGGCTTCGACTGATATGCCAAGCCTTCTGGTGGACTCGACCCGGATTCCGCCCTCGTTCTTCCTGGTTATCCTGACGTCCGGGGGCTCCTGGTTCAACCGGAAGCCCGCACTGTAAAGCTCCTTCTCAATCACCTTCCGCTGCCTTTCCGTCTCCCCCACTTCTCCGGCAGCCACTATCAACAGCAGGTCCGCTGACCTGAGGACGGACAGGACCTCCCGTCCTCTCCCCTTCCCCGATGAGGCCTCCTCTATTATGCCGGGTATGTCGAGCAGCTGTATCTTCGCCCCCCGGAATTCAAGCATTCCCGGAACCACGTCAAGTGTGGTGAACTCGTACGCCCCCACCTTTGACTCCGCGTTGGTGATCGCATTCAAAAGGGTGGACTTGCCCACAGAGGGGAAGCCTACGAAGATGGCCGTTGCATCACCGGTCTTCCTGACAGCGTAACCGAGACCGGACCCCCCTCCCTTCCTTGATGCAGCGGACTTGAGCCTGGCTATCTTTGCCTTGAGTCTTCCAATATGGCCCTGTGTGGCCTTGTTGTATGGGGTCTTCTTTATCTCATCCTCAAGCTCCCTTATCTCCTCCTCTGCGCCCATACAATTTATTTGACCCCTTTAATTATATTCATGGCCGAGGACAAACACTTCATGGCCGACCGAATAATGGCGGAACGCATAGCCGAGGCTGCGCGGCTCTCCCGGGGGGAGACCGTCCTGGAGATAGGTGCAGGCCACGGAGAACTCACGGGCCCGCTTTCAGAAAGGGCGGGGAAGGTGATAGCGGTGGAGAAGGACAGGGAGCTCTTCAGGTCCCTGGAGCGAAGGTTCTCCGGGAACAGTAGGATTGCCCTAGTCCACGGCAACGCCCTGCTTGAGGCCAGGAGGCTGAGGTTCGACAGGATCGTTTCAAACCTTCCCTACTCGATATGCGAGCCCCTGTTCAGGATGCTTCCACACCTCCGCTTTGAGGAGGCTCTCCTGACCGTCCCGAAAGGCTTTGCTTACCGTCTGCAGGGGCTTCCACACAGCCGCCTACTGGGGAGTGAAACAATCTTTGCAGTCCCGAAAAGCGCTTTCTCCCCCCGTCCACGCACGGCTTCCGTGCTTGTCCGCGTCAGGAGGACGGACAGGGACGCCCTTGGTGAGGCGCTTTTCCAGGAGGGCAGAAGACTGAAAAACGCCATCATGCATGCTCTCCAGAAGTCGGAAGGGCTGACCAAGAAACAGTCCAGGGAAGCTTTAAATGCCATTGTTCCAAACAATCTATTGGACAGAAGGGTCTGCTCCCTCACTCGCGGGGAGCTGGAAACCGTTGAAAGGTTTTTTTCGCAGCGGAAGAAAGTGGAAACATTTAAATAATGAGCTTCACAATACACATAATTGCTTGTGGGTGGCCAATGGACAATGAGACGTCAAAGACGGCGGAGAAGATGGCAGGGCAGGCAAGGGCAATCTCCATATCGGAATTCTTCGAGAAGAACCGCCATCTTCTCGGATACGACAACCGGATAAAGGCGCTTCTGATAATAGTGAAGGAGGCGGTCGACAACGGACTGGACGCGGCCGAGGAGGCGGGCATACTGCCGGATGTATACCTGAAGGTGGAGGAGCTGGAGAAGGAGAAGTACAGGATAGTGGTGAGGGACAACGGCCCGGGGATAGTCAAGAAGCAGATACCCAAGATATTCGGGACCCTGCTCTTCGGAAGCAAGTTCCACAGGCTAAAGCAGAGTCGCGGACAGCAGGGACTGGGGATATCCTGTGCAGTGCTCTACTCGCAGCTTACCACAGGGGAGGCAACGGAGGTGGTGAGCTCCACAGGCAACGGGACCACACACAGGTACAAGATAAAGATAGACGTGAAGAAGAACGAGCCCGTGATACTGGAAGAGTCGGAGGAACAGGGCAAGAAGGACTGGCACGGGGTCCAGATCACCTTCGTGTGTGAGGGCATATACAGGGAGCACAAACAGTCCGTGCTCGAATACGTGAAGCAGACCGCAATTGCGCACCCCTATGCTGACATAGTGTTCGATTCCCCTTCGGGAAGGATGCACTTCAAGCGCGTGGTCGACAGGCTCCCCAAGGAGCCCCAGGAAATCAAGCCACATATAGAGGGCGTAGAAGTGGGGATCCTATCAAGGATGCTCGGTGACACCAAGGCCAGGACGCTCGCCTCCTTCCTCACCACGGAGTTCACGAGGATAGGGAACACCAGCGCCAAGGAGATATGCGAGAAGGCCGGGCTGGATCCCAAGACCTCTCCCAGGAGACTCGCTGACGAGGACACGATAAAGATCGTGAAGGCGGTGAAGGAAGTGAAACTGACCAAGCCGCCCACTGACGTGCTCTCCCCCCTCGGCTCGGAGCTCATAAACCAGGGGCTCAGGAAGGAACTCAGCCCAGAGTTCATGGCATCCATAACAAGGCCTCCCGCAGTGTACAGGGGCTGGCCCTTCCAGGTGGAAGTGGGAATAGGGTATGGGGGCGGTATAAAGGAGCCGAAACTCATGCGCTTTGCGAACAGGGTTCCGCTGCTCTACCAGCAGGGTGACTGCGCCATAACCAAGTCGGTCATGGGGGTGGACTGGAAGAGGTACGGGATAGACTCCGATAAGCTCCCCACAGGACCCCTGACAGTGTTCGTGCACATCTGCTCTGTCTGGGTGCCATTCACATCCGAGTCAAAGGAGGCCGTCGCTTCCTATCCGGTGATATTAAAAGAGACCAAGCTCGCCCTCCAGGAGGCGGCGAGGAAGCTGTCCCTCTACCTTTCGGGCAAGAGGAGAGC
>CAZMBQ010000007.1:0-1536 GCA_964564705.1 uncultured archaeon | reverse complement strand
AGCCGAGTACCAGGCAGAGAGGATGAGGATATTCGACAGGTACGCGGAGGAGACTGCCCTGGCGCTCAGGGAGCTCACGGGAGAGGACGCCGAAGGCGTCAAGAGGATGATAAAGGAAATAGTAGCGAAGGTGAGGCCACCTGAAACCGAGGACGATAACGGCGGCGAGGGGAATGAGGAAGGGAGCGGAAAGCCCAAGGAGGCAAAGGATGGCTGAAAGGGTTGCGGATCCGAGAAAGTCCCTGCAGGAGCTGGGGAAGCAGGTCGTGGATGAGCTCAATCAGAAGAAGAATCCGGACATACTGCTCCCGATAAGGACGCTCGCGAACATCTACTTCGACGAGAAGTCCGGGCTGGTCATGCTCGGGGACAAGGTGTCGCACAGGACATACCTCAACATTGCGCACACGAGGAAGTTCATGCAGACACTGATGGTCGCGGCCGAGTGCAAGAAGATAATAGACCAGGGGGTCACGACCTCGATTCGAGACATGTACTACGCCCTCAAGAGGACCATACCCGACACGAGTGAGAACACATTCGAGGAGCAGTCTGAGAGCGACCCGATAATAGAGGACATAGAATCCGCAATGAATACGCTCAGGGAGCGCCTCAACCTCAAGGCGGACAGGAAGGGATACATGGCGGGCCCCATAACGATACAGGACGGGGAGGATACGATAGACTGCATGAGGATGGGGTCCTCGGGGTGGGCCGTCCCGAGCAACATGGAACCGGAGAAGATAGGGTTCAAAAGCTGCACCGCGAAATTCGTGCTGGTGATAGAGAAGGATGCTGTCTGGCAGAGGCTGAACGAGGACAAGTTCTGGAGGAGCCACAACTGTCTAATAGTCACGGGAAAGGGCCAGCCGGACCGCGGGACCAGGAGGCTCGTGAACAGACTTTACAAGGAGCTCAGGCTGCCTGTTTACGTGCTCTGCGACGCAGACCCATGGGGTGCATACATTTACTCGGTGATAAAACAAGGCTCCATCAACCTGAGCTTCCTTTCGGACAGGCTCGGGACTCCTGAGGCGAAGTTCATCGGACTGACAACACAGGACGTGAAGAAATTCGACATACCCAAAAACGTGACCATCAAGCTGAACCAGGGGGACATAAAAAGAACGAACGAGATGCTGAAATACGTCTGGTTCAAGCCAAAGGACTGGCAGGAAGAGCTGAACCACATGCTGAATGTGGGATACAAGCTCGAGCTCGAGGCCCTTTCAGCCAAGGGAATAAGGTTCATATCCGAGAAATACCTGCCGCAAAAAATCAGGGACAAGGATTTCCTGTCCTGACTTGAATCCAGGAATTTCCCCAAGATTTGGCAGGCCTTCCCACCAGATCGGTGCTTTCCGGGAAAATCCCAGCCGTCCACGGCAAATTTTTTTAAATTAATTTATCGAACCTTTAAGGTAACATTTGCTATAAAAGCTTATTTAAGGAGGGATTCTCAGCTTTAAAATGATTTACTGTTTTTCATTACTTCTGAACCAAACCTCTTATACATATCCAATACGTCTATAGTCA
>CAZMBQ010000006.1:0-13824 GCA_964564705.1 uncultured archaeon | reverse complement strand
GGACGCTGTCCAGAGGAGGGGGATGCTGGACGAGATTTCCGGGATAAGGGAGTATGACGAGAAGAGGGTGAAGGCCGGGAAGGAGTTGGAGAGGGTGGCCGAGAAGGTGAGAGAGGCCGAGATATTGCTGACAGAGAAGGGAAACGTAATGGAGAAGTTGAGGGAGGACAGGGACGCCGCTCTCGAGCACAGGAGGCTCCAGGAGGAGCTGGAGAAGGTTAGGGTCTCGATCCTGGTGAAGGATTTTTCCAGTGCAAAGAAGGGACTGGAGAAGGCTGGGGCGGAGATAGCGGAGGCCGAGAAGGCGCTGAAGGGGATGGAGAAAGTGGTGGGGAGGCTTGACAGGGAGATGGAAAAAGAGGAGAAGAGACTGTCTGAGCTGACGAAGCAGGTGGTTCAGGCATCCTCCCAGATCGAGGTCAGCAAGAAGATAGCGAGGCTCCAGTCGAGCATAGAGGCGAAGAAGGAAAGGGTCGCCTCAATAGAGAGGGAGAAGGAGAGGATAGAGGAAATGATGGAGAGGGTCAGCAGGCTCGAGAACAAGGTGAACCCGAGCGTCAAGGAGGTGCTTGATTTCCAGGGGGTGAGTGGGGCGCTCTCGGGTCTGGTGGCTGTCCCGGGGAAGTACAGGGTGGCCGTGGACGTGGCTGCCGGGGGGCACCTGAGGGACATCGTGGTGGACTCCATGCAGACGGCCGTGAGGTGCATAAACCACCTCAAGTCAAGGAGGCTCGGGAGGGCGAGGTTTCTTCCGCTCAACAAGATCGCACCGCCGAGGAAGGGAGGACTGCCACCCGCGTGCATCGGGTGGCTCTCGGACCTGGTGAGGTATGACAGCAAGTACTCGCCTGTGATGGAGTATGTTTTCGGCAGGACCGCGTGCGTGAAGGACATAGAAACCGCGAGGAAGATAATGGACAGGCAGCGGATAAGGATGGTTACACTGGACGGGGACTTGGTGGAGGTTTCGGGGGCAGTGACTGGCGGCCACTACAGGAGGTCCGGGGGGAACATAAGCGGGTACCTGAAGGAGAAGCAGGTGATAGAGCGGGAGGGGGATAGACTGGAAGAGGAGATCAAGGTCCTGGGCAAGGAGCTGAGCGTCCTTGCGAGCAGGGAGAAGGGGACGAGGACGTTTGACGCGGAGAAGGACAGGCAGGGGATTGACAGGAGGATAGAGGAGCTCAGGGAGGAGAGGAAGGCAGCGTATGAGAAGAGGCTGGAGCTCCAGCAGGAGCTGGGAAGGCTTAACATACAGAAGGCGAAGCACGAGGCGAGGTTCGACAACCTCAAGCTCCAGGCGCCGGAGGGGGTTGCACCGTATGAGAAGGGCCTCGCGGAGCTGAGGGCGATGGAGAAGGGGGCGCTGGATGGGATGGAGGCACTCGGGCCGGTGAACATGAAGGCGATTGACGAGTTCGATTCCGTTATCGGGGAGTTCGAGGAGTTCAAGGAGAAGGTGGACAGGATAGCGGAGGAGAAGAGGGCAATACAGGAGTCGATAGACAGGATAGAGGAGAAGAGGAGCGCCACGTTCAAGGCAACTATGGACTCGGTTGCTAAAAACTTCGCGGGGGTCTACAGGGAGCTGACTATGGGGGAGGCGGAGCTGATGCTCGAGGACCCCGCGAGCATAGACACCGGGCTGCTGATAAGGGCCACACCCCCGGGGAAGAAGCTGCTCACGATAGACTCAATGTCCGGGGGTGAGAAGACGCTGACCGCGTTCGCGTTCCTGTTCGCCCTGCAAAAGCACAAGCCTGCCCCGTTCTACATACTGGACGAGGCTGATGCCGCCCTGGATAAGGTGAACACAAAGAGCGTGGTGGGACTGCTCAAGAAGCAGTCAAAGGACGCCCAGTTCATAGTCATCTCGCACAACGACAACCTCGTGAGGGAGGCTGATCAGATATTCGGGGTTACCATGAGCGGGGGGGAGAGCAAGATAATGGGAGTGGAGATCCCGGCTGGCGGGAAGTTTTAAATTCTTTTTTTCCAATTGTATCCCATGCTTCACAGCACGCGGGGGGAGCCCGGGAAATTGGGATTCGTGGTTTTCACTGAGGGCGCGGAGATAGTGGTCGAGAGGAAGGGGTCTTCGGGGGAGAGCCTCGGGAGTTACAGGGGAAGGAGTGTGCCCGAGCTGAAGGAGACGCTGCTCAGGGAGGGGGCTGTCTCGGCTGTCGGGCACGCGATTGACCTGGGGGTGGGACTGGGGAGGGCAGAGTCGAAGGTGCGGGTTCCGGAGGCTTCCGGGGCAGGAAGCCAGGAGAGGGAAAGGTTCCTGAAGGAAGGGATAACCCAGACAGACAACCAGAGGAGGCTGTACCCGAAAGTTCTGAGCGAAGCGGGGATAGACTCCATGATCGCCTGAAGGGCAGGTTTTTATAAGCATTTCCACCATAAGGGTTCAAAGGGATATCATGGGACTGAGACCGGCGAGGTGCTACAGAAGGCCTGAAAGGCCGTACACGAGACAGAGTAGGAGCAGGCCTAAGAAGGGGTACGTGAAGGGGGTGCCTGCGATAAAGATACACAGGTTCGAGATGGGAAACAAGGACAAGAAGTTTGGCAGGAAGCTCACCCTGGCCTCGGAGATGAACATGCAGATAAGACACAATGCGCTTGAGGCCGCGAGGATGGCCGCGCACAAAGTCCTTGCAAATGGGTTGGGGGAGGAAGGGTACTTCCTCAAAGTCCTGGTTTATCCTTACCACGTTCTGAGGGAGAACCCGCTCGCCACGGGGGCAGGGGCAGACAGGTTCCAGAGCGGGATGAGGCAGTCCTTCGGGAAGCCCATCGGCATGGCCGCGAGGGTCAGGAAGAGACAGGCACTGATAAACGTCTGGTTCGACCCAGGGAAGGAGCAGGTCGCGAAGAGGGCGCTGAAGATAGCGAGCTACAAGCTTCCCGGGACATGCAGAGTCAGGGATTAGTCTTTTTCAGAACGAGGGCAGGAAGCCCGAGAACATGCCCACGAGGTTTGGGATGAGGAGGATGCTGAGGGCATATCCTGCCAGACCCACCACTATCGTGTGCCACCACTTCATCTGGGGGAAGAAGAGCTTCGTCAACAGGAGCCATACCAGGACAGGGAGGTAGAGGGCGAGGCCGGGCATGTAGGGATAGAGTATCCCGAGGAAGCCGAACATGCTTATCGCGCTTATCAGCAGGACCATCAGAAAGGCGTTCGGTAATTTGGCTTCCTCCTTCCAGAGCCTGGAGAGGACGGCCACCAGGGCTATTATCACCAGCCCACCTATCAGGGTGGAGAGGATGACGTTCAGGCCCAGGGATACCCAATCCTGTGAGGAGGCAACGCCGAGTATCTGATCGTAAATCGCCATGTAATCTTATTCGGGCGAGGTAGTATTTATTTAATTTGTGGCTACTTCACCACCTCGCCCGGAAGGGTGTCCCTGTCCAGTTTCCTTCCGGGGAGGATTGTGGTGTGGATGCCTGTGCGGACGCCTTCTGCGATTATGCAGCCCATCTTCTCCCTGTTGGTGTCGACCAGGCTGCCCTTGGCAGGGGTGCGGACGGTCTTCCTGTCGTGCCTGAGGTTCGCGGCTATGGTTCCGCCCCCTATGTTGGCGCCGCTGCCTATCACGGAGTCGCCCAGGTAGGAAAGGTGGCATACCGAGACGTTGTCGCCGAGGATGGAGTTCTTGATCTCCACTGCGTTCCCTATCCTGCAGGAATCGCCTATTGAGGTGTGGGAGCGGATGAAACAGTTCGGGCCTATCGTGCAGCCGCTTCCTATGCGGACAGGGCCCTCTATGTAGGCGCCTGTCTTCACCAGGGTTCCCTTGCCTATACTGACGGCGTTCTTGAGAGTCGCTCCCTCCTCGACCTCGCCCTCGGCCTCGGGATTGAGGTCATTTAGGAGGGCCTCGTTGGCGGACAGGAGGTCCCAGGGGTAGCCTATCGGGATCCAGGAAGCTGTTTTCAGGACCTTCACTTTATTCCTACTCGCGAAGGACGTGACCGCGTCCGTGAGCTCGAGCTCGCCCCTCGGGGATTTTTCAGGTCGGAAATCGAGCACGTCCTTGGTCAGGGAGAAGAGGCCGGTGTTGGCTAAGCGGGAGCCGGGCTCATCGGGCTTTTCCCGTATCCCTGAAAGGTGGCTGCCCCGGACCTCGAGGATGCCGAACTTCCTGAATTCTTTCACTTCCTGGGCAAGTATGCAGGGACCGCTTCTTGAGCAGAGCCGGATGTCCTCGCGGGAATAGAGGTCGTCCCCGCACATGACCAGAAAGCTTTCCTTCAGGAGGGGGGCTGCCTGCTGGAGGGCGTGGAACGTGCCCAGCTGCTCTTCCTGGGTCGCGAAGGAGAGCCTGAAGGGGAGAGGCTTGTTCTTGAGGGAGGCCTTCAGCTCATCCCCCCTGTGGCCGACAACGACTACTACCTCCTCGAAGCCTTCCAAGCGGGAGAGGGTATGCTCTATGATTGCCTTGCCTGCCACCTTCAGGAGCGGCTTTGGGGTCTGGAGCGGTTCGAGCCTGGTTCCCTTTCCTGCCGCCAGTATCACTGCCTGCATGATTGCTCCTACCTTACCGTAACGCTCTTGCTCAGGTTGCGCGGCATGTCCACGTCGGCCTGCCTAAGCAGCCCGAGGTGGTATGCCAGGAGCTGGATGGGTATTATGTTCACTATTGGGGACGCCTCGCCCGCCTCGGGCACCCTTATCCAGCAGTCGAAGAGCTCGTGGTTTTTGGGGGAGATGCCTATTATGAAGCCTCCCCTTGACTTTATCTCGGCCGCGTTTCCGAGGATGTGGCGCTTGTTCCCGTCCTCTGAGACCAGCGCTATGCACGGGGTCCCTTCAGATATCATCGCGAGTGGGCCGTGCTTCAGTTCGCCTCCCGCGAAGCCGTGCGCGTGAACGTAGCTCACCTCCATTATCTTTATCGCGGATTCGAGGGCTATCGGATAGTTGGGGCCGCGGCCTATTATGAAGACGTCCTCGGAGTCCCTGAGCCTTTCCGCTACCTTTCGAATGTAGCTGCCGTAGCGCGGGTTGAGCATGTCATTCACCTTCCCTGCGGTGTCTATGAGGAGCTTCTTGCCCTCGTTCAGCTTTCCTGCGGAGGCGTAGGCGAGGAGGGTTATCAGAGCCAGTTGGGAGGTGGTTGCCTTGGTGGAGGCGACGGCCTTCTCGGGCCCGGCGTTTATCAGGAAGGAGAAGTCCGATGCCCGATCGAGGGAGGAGCCCCTCACGTTCACCAGGGAGAGGACCCTGGAGCCCTTCCTCCTGGCGGTTTCGACTGCATCGAGGACGTCTGCCGTCTCGCCTGACTGCGAGACTGCAATCAGGAGGGTATCGGGTCCGAGGAAATGCCCGTAATTTGGGAACTCGGAGGAGACGACGAAGTTGATGTGCTTGTTCGCTATCTTGCTGAAGAGATACTCGCCTGCGAGGCAGACGTTGCCCGCGGTTCCGCAGCCGGTCAGGAAGGTTCCGCGGGCGGAGTTTATGCTCTCGGCTATGCGCTGGAGGTCCTGGCTGTCCTGGTTTATCGCCCGTATTATCGTGGACTTCTGCTCCATTATCTCCTTGATAAGGAAGTGCGGGTAGCCGCCCTTCCCGGCCTGGGCAGGGTCCCAGTCTATCCTGACGAGCCTTTTTTCCAGCCTCTGGCCGGTGGGGATGCTGAAGAAGACCGGCCTTCCCTTTATCACGACCATTTCATTGTCGTCCAGGTACATGACGTCCTTGGTGTGCTCGAGGAAGGCGGGGATGTCAGAGGCGAGGAACGTTTCTGACCTGCCGATGCCCACTATCAGGGGGGAGCCGTTCCGGGCTCCTGCCAACTTTCCGGACTCCTTGTGGAGGGCGGCTATGGCGTTCCTTCCCTTGAGGAGGGCAAAGGCCCTGCGGACAGCCTCCTTGAAGCCCAGGCGGATGTGCTTCTCAATCAGGTGGGGGATTATCTCGGCGTCAGTGCCGCTCCTGAAAGTGTGGCCTTCCCTCTCGAGCTCCGACTTCAGTTCGGCGTGGTTCTCGACTATGCCGTTGTGGACGACCGCTATGCTCCCGGAGCAGTCGAGATGGGGATGCGCGTTCTCGCGGGATGGGGGGCCGTGCGTTGACCAGCGGGAGTGGGCTATGCCCGCGGTGCCTTCTATGCTGGAGAGGGAGAGCTTCTTCTCGACCTCATCCACTCTTCCGCTGTCCTTCCTCACTACCAGGGTGCTGCCGAGGACGGCTATTCCCACGGAATCGTATCCCCTGTACTCAAGGCTCTTCAGGGACCGGAGAAGGACCTTTCCCACGGGTCCGGGGCCCGCGTATCCGGCGATGCCGCACATATAAGAAATGGGCGGGAAGGTGTTTTATAAACATTCTCCCACTTCAGCCGGGGAAGCGGTGGCTGGATAGTAAAATAAAAGAAAAAAAGGGGATTTTTTTGTCCCTTCTATGCAGCTTACACTTCGTAATTGAGTGTACCCTGCATCACCATTGCGGCCAGACTTCGCGTGTCGTCTGCGGTTGTGCCTGCTACTACAAGAGCTTTTCTTCCGGAGCTGAATGCGTCGTCCACTTCCTTTATCAGTCCTGTCGAGAGCGTCCATGCGTCGCAAGCCGGGATTCCGGTTGCGTTGTCCGCTGCCAGCGTGGCAACGAGACTGTTGGCGCATGGTCCTCCAATCAGGATGAGGTCGCTAGCGAGGGTGGCCGTGTTTATTTCGGTTGCCAGCTTCGCTACTGGGGAAGTTATTTGGACTGCCTGGTTCACTGTGCTGCCTGTTGCGCCGCCTACTGAGGCGGTCTTGTCTGCCTCGCCTGCGCCAATCACTGCGTACACCTGCTCGTCAGGGTAGTATATTGTTACTACGTCCTGGCCGCTGGTGGTCCTCACTGCGTAGGTACCGTAAAGGTCCACGTAATCCGTTATCGTGGAGTCGGTGCCCCTTGATTGTGAGTCCTCATTGTAGGTGAAGAAAGGCGCTGCTGGGATGGCTATGTTGTTGGAACCGGATGTCTCTGTCGTCGCTGTCACGATTACCGAGTATCGATTGCTTGAGTCGTCCTTTTCCTCGAAGAGGAGAAGGCCTGGCTGTGTTATTGCCGCGGCTCCGTTGCCGTCCGTTGCGGATACGTGGATCGCGAAAGTATTGTTGTTCGCACCGCTCTGGATGGTGTAGTTGACGCCGCCGGTTGATGTCTTGCCAAGGGTGAAGCTGTTTGTTCCTGCGTCCTCGATCGAGAACTGGTTGAGGCAAGGCGATGACGTGCATGCGCTTGACTCACCGTCCTCGTCTGTGGTTGCTGTCAGGGTTACGTTGACATCTCCAAGGCCGTATGCTGTGGTTATTGTTACAGCCCCTGTTGGCAGCTGTATCTCCTTGCCGTTGGTTGCGTTCAGGGTCACGTTCAGCTCGTTTATGAAAGCGAGCCTCTCCGTGTTCTTGCCCTTGAGTGTCGGCCATACGGTGGTGGCTTCACCAATGCTGTCGTATGTTGCGCCGTCTCCCCAGGTGAAGTTTATGCTTGTGTTGGTCGCGTCGTACTTCGCGTAGTAGGCCTGACCGTCGATGTAAATGGTCTTCTGACCATTGTCGCTCACGGAAAGGTCGTGCTTTACGCTGTCGCCTGAGAACACGTCCCTCAGGGTGAAGGAAAGTGCGCTGCTGTCAACCCCTGTCAGCTGCATCATGTGGGGGAAGTCTCCCGCGTCAAGGACCACGTACTCGTCTATTGTGACGGGTTCTGCCTCGACCACGGTTATGTTCTTGCCGTTGCTGTCAGCCAGCTGGAATGACGTGCCCGTTGCCGAAGACTTGTAAGCCCATGTTATGGTGTTCTCGTTCAGGCTGTCATCGGTCCAGGTCAGCTGCATAAGATTGTCGCCTGACGGCGCAATCTTCAGTGTGTTCCTGCTGTCTGCCATGAGGCCTTCCGAGAGCCCCGGGAAGTACAGTACGAGGTTCGATAGCGTGGGGAATGTGTATGAGCTTCCCATCTTCAGGTTGTCTGTCACGC
The DNA here is from genome assembly GCA_964564705.1 of uncultured archaeon. Taxonomy (GTDB): domain Archaea; phylum Aenigmatarchaeota; class Aenigmatarchaeia; order QMZP01; family QMZP01; genus BS750m-G81. The sequence continues at coordinate 5,837 of CAZMBQ010000006.1, read as the reverse complement.
TTGATGCAGGTGCGCCAAAGTAGACGTCCATTGTGGTTACCTTGCCGCCAGACTGCGTGAATCGCACGTAAGTACCGTCCACGTTGGTCTCGTCGGATCCCACCTTTACCTTGCTGTTGTGCTGGAACCTTGTCTTTTCAGCCCCTATCAGGAGTTTGGCCCCGCTGGATTCCTGGTTGTTCGCGAAGTGGAACACGTCGTCGACGTAGACTTCCACTCCGTTTATGGTTGTAGTCTGGGACTTCGTTGCCGAGGATGACACGCCGTTGACCGAAACCACGACCGTGTTGGCGTCAGAAGTGCCGAGCACCCTGACCGTGTGAGTGGTGTCGCCAACGGTTATTTCAACGTCGCCGTCAGACACGATTATGCTCTGGGATGCCGCGGCCTTTGTGGTTACGAGAACCGGGGTCGTGGCCACCGAGCTCGAGTCTGCGAGCACTGTGTAGGTTTCCCCTGCTATGGTGAGCGTCTTTCCCACCATTGCGGAGAAGTCCGTGTCCTTCTTGAAGTTCAGCCTGTAGTTCGCGAAGTAACCAGCATCGCTTGACCAGGGAGACGTCTGGAACCTACCGAATGAGTAGGTGCCGTCGTCGCTGGACGAGCTGCTGGGCCTATCGAACTGTAGAATCCATTTCGAGTCTGTGGTGCTGTTGGGTGTGAGGAACAGGAACTGGTCGTACTTTATGGTCGTTGCGTTCGTGTCCGTGACGCTGCCGCTTGCCAAGAGGGTTGGGAGGTCGTCCTTTGTCATCGTTGACTTGAGACCGCTCTTGCCAAGGGAGTCGTCAAGGAATATCTTGGTGTTTGAAGTTGCCACTTCCTCTCCTTCGCCCGTCAGCGCGAAGTTCTTATCTCCTCCTGAGACTGTTACTGGAGTTGTTGCGAAGCCTGCTACATGGGCCGCTATGTCAGCTGCCCCGAGAACGTCCTTGGCGAAGTCCGCGCTTGGTACAGCGGGATTACCGATGACTATCATCGGTGATGCCAGTGCGCCGTTCGAGGTTGTGACGTAGTCGTCCAAGGCTCCGAATGCTACTGCTCCGAATGTTGCTCCTGCGGTAACGGCTGCTAAAGCGCCGGCCGCAAGTTTCTTGATATTCATTTATTGCCCTCCGTTTTTTACCGCAGCCTCCCGTAGGGGCTGCTCTGCCTTCCTCTGTGCCCCAGTTGCCTGGTGCGTTTTCGGAAGAGTTATACACTACTTGACCGCCAGGGGTATATATGTATTTGATGAAACAGTTTATTCCTGCCTGGGAGGGGGGTTTTGGGGGGCCTTTAAGCTATTTAAGGAGAGCTATTATGATTTTTAATTGTTCCAAAAGGTTTTTTTGGGCTTTTCAAAGCCTATGGGGGCATTTTTGTTAAAAATGGGTATTCCGGCGTTTTTGGTTCATTGGATGTGTGGCCTGATGGTAGCGGTTAGTTTTGGGCCGTGCAATGGTTCAGAAAGGCCTCTTTTCCCTTCTCAGGGTCAGCGTGCCCGGGAAGGTGCCTGCCTTGGAGAGAATGCTCGAATAGAAGTCCTCCATGTCCTGGGCAGAGAGCTTGGCTATGCTGTCGGCCTCTATCAGGGGGGCGGGGAGGCCGTAGCCCGAATGGTGGCGGGAGATTGCGAGGAGTATGCCTGCCAGCACATCTTCCTTCACGGACTGCTTGAGAAAATCAACCTTGATCGGGCGGTCGAACCTCGCTGCCTTGAGGTAGAAGGTGTCCATGGGAGGGACGTCGAAGTCGAGGTCCTTTGGGGGCTCCAGGGGGAAGGAAAGGGACCTTTCGCCTGTTTCGAGGACAAGGTGGAGGAGGTTCGAGTCCCTGGTCTTCCTGAGCAGGGAGCGGATCTCGGGGAGCATTGGGTGATGGAGCTTGGAGAGCACGGATTCGGAAATGAAGTTGCAGAAGAGGGTGCTGCGGGAGTCTTCCATTATCCCTGCGAGGGCGACTCCCTGGCAGAGGGCTGCCTTGAACAGGCGCTTGTAGGACTGGAGCAGATTCATGTAGGGGGTGTGGAGGGGGGAGGACTTCGAGGGGCGGTCGAGGTAGTGGGGAGTTATCATGCCGTCCATGAGGAGTATGTCCGGCTTCAGCTCCTCGATGCAGCTCGCGGCTGTCCTGACCTCCTCACCGAGCCTGCTGAGAGCGGAGAAGTGATTCCAGTCTATCTCGGAGAGGGCCTCGTAGACGCCGGGCCTCGGGGCCGGGTTTCTGGAGGGGAAGTATCGGACTTCCGAGACCCTGCCGTCCCTGTAGTGGAAGCAGGCGGCGGCGGCGCGGGCAAGGACGCAGTCCATGCCGTGGAGGGACTTTTTGACCAGGCCGCCGTCCACGGCAGCCACCTTCAGGTTGAGGAGGGGGTCGGGGGAGATTGCGGACCTTAGAGGGACGTCCGGGAGCTTTTTCAGGAAGTCAGCGAGTCTGGAACGCTTCCTCTCTGCATCAGCTATGCTTTCCGCTATCCTGCTCACGGTGAGCATTATTTCATGCATGGTTCATTGATTGTTTCAGGATTAATATTTGTTTCGGGGGGATTGTTTCAGGCGTGATATTTATTTAAAATTTACTTACAATATCCTAAAAGGAAGTGCGTATGAGACTTTTGGTTTTTCTCGTACTGGTGGTGCTTGTGGCTTCAGTGCCCATGGCAGGCGCGAGGCTTGCCTACTACGGGATAGAGGACACCATAAACGAGGACCTCTCTGTCAGCAACGAGATCGTGCTCCAGTTCAAGGAGCCCGTGAACCACCTGGATTACAGGTTGAATTTCGAGATAACGGACCTCACTGCGAAGGCTAACTTCGATTCTGCTGACTGTGTGGTCGTGGAGGGGAACACCATCTCGTGCGACTTCGTGGGGATGACCGAGCAGAAGAACATGCTAACCCTCAACTTCGTCACAGAGGAGGCGGTCAAGAAGGTGGACGGGAAGTTCAGGTTCTCCGCCAATTACGGTTTTCTGCCCACAGACAAGATATTCGTCCTGATAAGGCTGCCCCAGAGCGCGGTGCTTTCGGAGGAGGTGGTGAACGAGTCGTACTTCCCGAGGGACGGGGGGATACTCTCTGACGGGAAGCACATAATGGTCTTCTGGGAGGAGTCGGACGTGGAGAGCAAGAGCCAGCAGTTCTCGGTCTCCTATGCGTTCCCGTTGGGTATACCGAGCTACGTGATAATCTCGCTCACGATAATCGTGATAATCGCGATGGTGGGGGTCGTGGTGTACGCGAGGAAGAAGCAGAAGCCCGTGGAGGTCGTGACGTCCGTGCTCAACCAGGACGAGAAGACTATAGCGGACATACTCCAGCGGAACGAGGGCAGGGCGCTCCAGAAGGTGCTCGTGAAGGACAGTGGCTTTTCGAAGGCAAAGGTCTCCAGGCTCGTGAAGGACATGAAGTCAAGGGGCATGGTGGAGATAGAGCCTGTCTCGGGGAGGGAGAACAGGATAAGGCTTATTGTGGGGGAGTCCAGGGAGGGGCCTGGCCAGGAGCCGGGAAAGGGGAAGGCTGATTAATAAGGAAACCCAAATCTTAGCCATGAGGAAGCCCGGAAACAAGCCGGAATGGCAGAAGAGGATAGCGAGGGAGAGGATAGGGATTCTCTTCTCGATCGCGGGGAAGGAGTTCAAGAAGCACCCGGAAAGGTCTCACAGGTACGTGGAGATTGCACTGAAGATAGGGAAGCGCTACAACGTGAGGCTCGGGAAGGATTTCAGGGGCATGTTCTGCAGGAAGTGCGGCCATTACATGAAACAGGGCGCCAACTCCAGGACAAGGACTTCTGGCGGACGGTTGGTGGTGGAGTGCAGGGACTGCGGGAACGTGAGCCGCCGGCCCTACAAGTGAGGGGCAGGCTTTTAAATATAAAAGAGACATTCTACTGTTATGGCAGGGATAAAGGAGACAGACGGACAGGAGCTCGTGAAGGCCGCTGCGCTGCAGCTGAAAGGCCTGGAAGGCATGGGGATGCCCGAGTGGGCAAGGTTCATCAAGACAGGAGTGTCGAGGGAGAGGCCTCCCCAGCAGGAGGACTGGTGGTGGATGAGGGGGGCATCCATACTCAGGAAGGTTTATCTTGGGGGAAGTGGGGTCTCGAGGCTGAGGCGCACTTATTCGGGGAGGAGGAACCTCGGGCACAGCCCTGAGCGAAGGGCGCCTTCCTCCGGGAAGGTGATAAGGGTGCTTCTCGGCCAGCTCGAAACAGAGGGGCTCGTCAAGAAGAGCAAGGGGAAGGGCAGGACGATAACGCCCAAGGGGCAGCAGTTCCTGGAGAATGCCGCGAAGGGACTGAAGTGATTCTCATGGAGAGGTCAGGGAAGGCCGGGCCCGGAAGCGTCCAGGAGGGGATGGCATGAACGGAATCCAGGATCCGAACCAGGCAGCGCAGATTGAGGCGATGAAGAAGCAGATACTTTCGAGGATACTTGAGAAGGAGGCACTCGAGAGGCTCTCGAGGGTGAGGGTGGCCAACCCGCAGCTCGCATCCCAGGTGGAGCTTTATCTCATAAGGCTTTTCCAGTCCGAGAAGATACCCGGGAAGGTGGGTGACAGCCGACTCAAGGACATACTGGCGGCACTTACCGAGAAGAGGGACATAAGAATAAAAAGGAAATAATCTAATCAGAGTGAGTATGAGCAGGAACAAGGACGCTGTTAAGAAAGGGAAGCTTACCGCTGCAGGGAAGAGCAGGCCCGCGCCCAGGTGGGCGGACATCAGGAAGTTCGGATTGAAGAGGGCGCGGACCCGAAGGATACAGGTCAGGACAAAGAGGTGGAGGAGGGACAAGCTTAAGGTGTGAGCATGGCCAAGGAGAGCGTTTCTGTGGAGAGGGTATACACTGTGCCTTTGAGGAGGGAGGCTAACAAGCAGTCCAGGATAAGGAGGAGTCCAAGAGCGGTGAATGTCTTGAGGGAATACCTTGAGAAGCACACCAAAGCAGAGGTCAGGATCTCCAGGGCAGTGAACGAGTTCATCTGGAAGGGGGGACTCAAGAAGGTGCCCGGAAAGGTGAGGATCCGGGTGGAGCTCAAGGACGGGATTGCTTTTGCAAGGCTGCCTGAGGAGGCTTTGAAGAAAGAGACCGAATCCAAGGGGGAGAAGAAGGCTTTGGGGAAGGAAGCCGCAAAGGAAGATCCCAAGACTTCCAATGTCCAGGCTCCTGCGAAGGGGGCGGATGTGACCAAGGATTTGGGCACCGAGTCCCCCAAGGTCAAAACCCCTTCCAAGGGGGCAGATGCTTCCGGAACCAAGGAACAGGGGAAGCCCAAAGAGGCCCGGGGGGCATGATTTGGAATTGTTTTTAAAAGGCCTTCTGCCACATTTTCTGCATGAGCGAGAGCAAACCAAGGGTTCTGATAGCGGACGGGATGGACATAGAGACCTTCAGGAAGATTCTCGGAGACGGTTTTTCTGTTGATTACCTGCCCGGGATATCGCACGAGGAACTGAAGACTGCGGGGAAGACGGATGCGCTGATTGTCAAGCCGCGGAGCAGGGTGGACAGGGATGTACTTGCCGCGTGCAGCCCGAGATTCGTGGGCATTGCGGGGAGCGGGACAGAGAATGTGGACATGGATTTTGCGAGGGAGAGGGGGATAAGGGTGAAGAGCCTGCCCATGGAGTCCGTGGAGAGTGTGGCCGAATACACACTGACCATGCTCGGCAACCTCGCGAGGGGAATAGTGCGCGCTAACGAGTCATTGAAGGCAATGAGGTGGGAGAAGGAGCGCTTCCACGGAACAGGGTTGAAGGGGAAGGTGCTGGGCCTGGTGGGTGTGGGGAGGATCGGGAGGGCCGTTGCGCTCAGAGCCGCGAGGGGGTTCGGGATGGAAGTGATAGGGCAT
>CAZMBQ010000005.1:0-13831 GCA_964564705.1 uncultured archaeon | reverse complement strand
CCGTCCTTGCAGAGGCCAAGAAGCGCGGGCTGAAGGTCCCTGACGTCTCCGGGTTCAGGGCAGTCCCGGGCAAGGGCATCGAGGCAGCCCACGGGAAAAGGACGCTGCTCCTCGGTAACAGGAGCTTCCTGTCAGGCAAGGGCGTCCGGGTCTCGGAAGCCGAGGAGAGGGTGCGTGCGCTGGAGGAGGAGGGCAAGACAGTCATGCTACTGGCAGTGAACGGCAGGCTCCTGGGCATCATAGCGGCCGCAGACACCCTGAAGGAGGGTTCTGCGGAGGCCGTGGAGGTTCTCAATAAGGAGGGACTGGATGTGGTCATGATAACCGGGGACAACAGGAGGACCGGGGAGGCCGTGGCGAGGCAGCTCGGTATAAGCAGGGTCCTGGCAGAGGTCCTGCCCGGCCAGAAGGCCGAGGAGGTCAGGAAGCTTCAGGATTCCGGCAGGGTGGTGGCGATGGTCGGGGACGGCATCAACGACGCCCCCGCGCTAGCGCAGGCAGATGTCGGCGTGGCGATAGGCTCGGGCACGGACGTCGCGCTGGAAACGGGCGACATAGTGCTGATAAGGGACGATCCCCAGGACGTCTCCCGGGCAATGGGCCTCAGCAAATACACTATGAGGAAGATAAGGCAGAACCTTTTCTGGGCCTTTGCCTACAATGCGGCAGGCATACCCATAGCCGCGGGGCTTCTCTACACATTCACGGGGTTCCTGCTCTCCCCAGTGATAGCCGCGGCTGCGATGGTGTTCTCGAGCGTGAGTGTGGTCGGGAACTCTGTCCTTATGGGAAGGCGTCGACTTCCTGCTCCTGGCAGGTGAAGCGGTCGCAGCCTTGGCTGAGCGGGCATCCCCTGCACAGGGGCTTTTTCCTGCAGTGCCTCTTGCCCAACTCCACTATCAGGGCGTGGAACTCCTTGTAGACAGCCAGGTCCCCTGGCAGGTTGGACTCGAAGAAGAGCTTGATTTCATGGTAGTCCCAGCCCTCCCCGACCGCTCCCAGCCTGGAGAACACTCTCCTCGTGTAGGCGTCCACCACAAATTGGGGCCTGTGCCCACCGTATAGGAGCATCGAGTCCGCCGTCTCCGGTCCAATCCCCCTGGATTTCAGGAGCTCTGACCTGCTCGTGACTGATAGGAACTCCCTCACGCCCCCGGACTTCTTGGCCTTTCTCAGAAGTTCCAGAAGGACCGCTGCCTTCTGGTTGTAATACCCCGCAGGCCTTATCATTTCCGGGAGGCTCCTGCCTGTCCTGAGAAAGGAATCCAGGTCCTTTATACCCGAGGCCCTTAGGTTCCCAAGGGCCTTCTCCACGTTCTTCCAGCTCGTGTTCTGGGTCAGCACCGCACCCGTGCAGACCTCGAGCGCCTGGGACTCTGTCCTGGGATGGGAATAGTCGCCTGGAATGTAGACCAGCTTTCCCCTGAGCCTGACGGGCCACCATCCCTGCGGCCCGAACGCCTCGAGAAGCTTCCCGTACATTCCCAGAAGCCCCATATTAATTAGGTGGGGGCAAAATATATAATATGCGCGGATTCTGGTTCATGATAGAGGCCGTTGTCGCGGGTATAATACTCGTGTCCTTCCTCTACTTCATCTCGACCGAGAGGATAGCCTTCCCAGAGGAGGACGCGGGCACGCTCGCCTACAGGACCCTGGAAGGCCTGAACAGGCAGGGGACCCTCAGGTCAGCCGCCGAGGAAGGGAACGCCACGAAGATAGACGGGGAGGTCAGCATCTATGCCTTCGGCCATGCTGTCCAGTTGTGCCAATACGATTCCTGCACCGGCCAGGTGCCCTCTGCTTCGAACATATGGACGGGGTCCTACGTGACAGCAGGGAACAGCCGCTACAACCCGCGGGAGGTCAGGCTGCATATTTACAGGTGATGAATGGTGGAAAGGCGAGCGCTCAGGGGGCAGTTCTTCATCCTCGGAGCAATACTTCTGATAATCCTGTTCTTCATAGGTCTCCCCATAACCAAGCCCGTCCTCAATTCACCATCAGAGGACCTGCCCTACATCTCGAGGAACGTCCAGTCAGAGTTCCCCCGCGCTCTCAACCTCGGGCTCAACCATAGCTCCGAACACCATTCAATGGGGGATTTCACCCTCTTCTTCAACCGGACCCTGGCGGACCATTCAGTCAGGTTCAAGGCGCTCTGGATATACACCAAGAACCACACCACAGGCGTGAACCTGACGATAGGGAACTATCTCGGCTCCGGTACGACCGTGAGTCTCTCTGCCTCTTCAGTGGAATCCGAACTGCCAACCTCCGCCACCGAACGAGTCTTCGTCCATCACAATGGCACTAACACGACCCTTCTCCTGGGGACAGGCTCCCCATTCAACCTGACCATAAGCTTCAATTCAGTGAGCAGCACTGTCGAGCTGCTGAGAGACAAAGTGAATCTCTACATGTTCTTCGAGATAAACAGGGGAGAAGACCTTGTGAGGGAGGAGTTCACTGCTTAACTCTTCCCGGCTTTCCCGGACTTCGCGGCCTTCTCCTTCTCGTTCATCTTCTTAGCGGCTTTTTTCACCTTCTTCTTCTCTGATCTGCTCTCGAAGCCCTTCCTGAAGGGCCAGAGTGCCGCGTTTATCACCCCGTATCCGAACTTTATCCCGGAGTAGACGAAGTAGAAGACTATGCCCGCTATGGCCGACCAGAGCACGCTCTCCAGGGTCAGTGGGATCGCTATGCCCAGGAAGTTCGCCACCACGGGGAAGAGCCCGAAAGCCAGGCCAGTGAGCAGTACCCTGAAGACGAAGGCGAAGACCTTGTAAGCCACGAATGCCAGGACTATAATCAGGCCGAGCAGCACGTAAGGGTTCAGGCCGAGGAGCGCATGCGCAAGCTCGAACAGGAAATCCATGGCCATCCACATCACTGAAATATACTTCGCTCCCGGGACTTTTATATCCCGAGGGTAAAATTTAAAGCCTCCTGACCAAGAGAATAACAAGCCTCCGTAGCTCAATCGGTAGAGCATCCGACTTGTACCCGATATGCCGAGGGCAGTGCCCAATGCGGAAAGGATATCGGAAGGTTAAGGGTTCGATGCCGGCTTTTGGCAAAAAAAAGCCGGGCCAAAATGGAGCCGCCCCCCGGGACTCGCTCGCATTCGGCTTCCGCGGAAATCCCTTCGGGGGCTTTATAACATATTGGCCTGCCTGCTATCACGCACAGGTCCACGCCTGAGTATGGCTTTTGGCTGACTGAGGCGCGTGAGCCGAACAGTCAGATTGCCCCGATGCCCTTTTCCTTACTGATTCCCCCCACAGCATTGTTTAACGCCTTCATGGTGGATTATTGGAAGGGCTCTCAAACAAACTTTCCGGGACGAGCAGATGGACGCGGCCAATTCCCAGAGCATCCGGATATGGGACAATTCGATGCAGGGAATTTGCTGCGAATCCCCCGGGCTCTACGCACACTTCAGCCCAATTGTATGACAGCTGGCCACGAGCCTTTTTAATGTTTCCCAATAAAAAACTTATCATGAAAGCGGCCGCGATCCTGGCAATCCTCTTGGTGGTCACAATAGTGTTCCTGGCAGCGCTGAAAGGCCTCCAGCACCCCGCATCCGGGTCCGGAATTTCAGGAACCCAAGAACTTGTGCTTGACAGGCAGGACCTCCGGCAGCTCGGGATGGTGGACAATGGGGGCGGGTGCTGGACAGAGGAGTATGAAACCGGCGTGCATTCGCCGCTGGCCCAATACAGCTTCTGCAGCTACATCATCAGCGACTTGAATGACACCGAAGTGGTGATTGAACTGAAGAAATTCACGAATCCCGAGGATCTGAATGGCGCATATCAATATGAATCCTCGCACCTGTTCAGCGCCGAAGGCCTGATAAGCGAGAATGAATACGGGGACCAGAGCAGGTTCCGCGTGAACCATGAGGATGACTACGGCGGCCAATTCAATGATCCGGGAGTCTACTATTACCACCTCTGGGCCACCAAGAACGAATACCTGATCCACGTCACCTCCAAGGGCACCGTGCAGGCCGAAGACCACATCGCAAGGATAGGGCAGCGGATCCTGTCGAAATTCGAATAAGCTTTCCTCGAATGGCGGCGGTTAAGGGAAATCCTGCACAATAACCACCGTTATAAAAAACCTATTGGAATGTGCACAAAAAGATTAAAACGGGGGTCAATCCGGATTCTGCGGTCCCGGAGGAGAATTCATGCCCGGGGCAGCGGCTTTCAGGTGCGGTGATGTGCATGCCATACGGATAGTGGAGGAGATTGACGGGGTGTCGGGAGAGGCAGACGGGATGAGAGATGCACCGATAACACTCTACTGGAGCGACCTCGAGAAGTCCGCCAAAAGCGCCGGCGGACAGTGTTCCCATGATATGCGAGTCATTGGAACCGGTTTGTCACGGGCGCGAAACGCGCTGAACATCCTTTTAAGGAGTGCCCCGTGCAATAATATAAACAATGAAAAGGTCGCCAAGGAAAATCCCGGAAAAGAAGGTCCTGCTTCTGGTGACCGTCGCGATCTCGGGGGCCGGTTACGTGTTCCTCTTGGGGTTCCTGAACGTGGTGGTGACAACCGAAAGCGGGCTGCTCTGCGGCAACGGGTTCTGCGGCCAGGGCGAGACGCCCGAGAACTGCCCCCAGGACTGCATGCCGGGCCAGGGGTCGGGACAGTGCGGCAACGGTATCTGTGAGTCGGGAGAGGATCCTCTCAACTGCCCCCAGGACTGCGCCGTCTCTTTCGAAACCACGGAAAGCCTGCTGCGCTCGTTCTTTGATGATTCCCTTAACTTCCCGGCCACGGTGAATCTTTTCGACAGATCCACGGTTTCCCTGGGCCCGGAATCCAAGCCGGCAGAGATGGTTTTCCAGAAGGAGAAGCTCAGGGCAGAATTCAGCGGTCAGGCAGGCACCCTTGAGTTCAGCACCGATCCCTCGGTAGGGCTGTCGGACGGCGGCTACGCATTCATGATCGATGGAGACAGCGACAGGGTAACACTCTATGCGAAGGACTCGCGCGGATTCTCGGACGCGATGCTCGAGCTCTTTTCGGTCGCGCTCCAGAGCAACGGCTTCGTCCCGGAGGGGCTTTTCATGAACCCTGGCGGGTACGCCTTTGAATTCAGGGGATTCAGCATGGATTTTGACCAGCGGACCGCAGGAGATCTCAATAACCTTTACGAGGCGGGCAGGCTTTATTCCCTGCTGGGACTGGAGGAGATGCAGCTGAGGCTCAGGTTCGCCAGGCTGGACCTTCGTGGTCTGGAAGGAGATTATCCAGGGGTAGTGATGTTCGAGGACGCCCCCCTGAGGCCTACCCCATACCAGGTGAGGCAGGAGATAATGCGCCTGAAGGAAGCGTATCCCATCCAAGTGCATCCGCACGTGTTCCTTGTGAAGGCCGGGAGCGACCACTCGGGCCTGAAGGACGGCTACAAGGAGCAGTGCGGCCTTTCGGTGTTCCCCTCAATGTCATGCATCGACATAATGATACTGGGAATCGAGAATCACATGGCGTCCCTGGTGGAGCTTTCCCATTACGCCACTGCGATGGATTATTTCCCGTTCGGGCAGCCGGACAATCAGTACATCATGCTCGGCACTGATGAGCCTTATACCATGCTCACTTCGCCTTCGGGGAGCGTGCTTTCGAACCCCGGGGAGGTGTATGCCGATTACATAAACAATGTGATTGCAGAGTCCGAGGTCCTGCTCGGGAACGGTCTGAAGTTTTACGGGTGGCACGACGCATTCTACTGCGATCTCGAATGGCCGGGCGGCGGCGTGAAGCCGAGCAACGGGTGCGCGGACTGGCCTCTGGAGCTCAAGGACGCATATCTGCAGGACCCCGAATGTCCGGAACCCCCGCACAATGTGAGGGAGGCGCTTGCGGACGGGATGCTGTCCCTTGATAGGGACAAGTTCCATCCTGCCGTCTGGATATACCGGGACTATGATGTGGCGGAATACGAGGGCGTGCTGGACTTCTTCGAATCGAAAGGCTTCACGGACATAATCTGCGTCGGGTGGGGAACCGGGACCGGGACCAGAGTAGACATAGAGAATTTTTCCGAGGCCTGCGAGAACAAAGGCGCATACGGATACATGCAGACCAATTTCGGGTCCTACCCCGAGGTCTTCGACCATCTGATCGTTCTCGGATCCCTGGTGGCGAAGTACGGTCACCGGGACTGGATGGACTCTGCGACAGAGGAGGACATGGGAGCATTCGTGAACAATCTCGATCCTGCATTGGGCGCATAATTCCGCTTCGGGGGCAAGTGCCTGAATTGCCTGCCCGGGGCAGCGGCCCATTTTCATTACCGACCCAACCTTTTTAAGGCATCCCGGCTGATATTATTGTGGTAAGATGGCGAACGACACCTTCAGCCCCTCTGCCTGGGGCGACGCCCTGGTAGACGCGCTGAACCTGAACGGTATATTCGACTACAGCATACTCGGGAACACGGTGATGGACTATCTGGTGGCGCTGCTGGTATTCATAGTCACGATATCGGTTTTGAGGTTCTTCAAGCACAGGATAGTCAAGGTGTTGGAGAGGCTCGCGGGAAGGACGCGGACGGACCTGGACGACTTCGCGGTCAGGGTTATAAACGCGATCGGATGGCCTCTGTACATACTCGTTTCCCTTTATGTGGCAATCACGCCCCTGTTACTGCCAGAGCTGGCGGTCATGGGAGTCTATTACGCGATGATACTCGCGGCCGCATACTACATAATAAAGAGCGTCCAGAGCGGGATGGACTATGTGTCTCAGAAAGCGATAAGCAGGCGGAAGCAGGAGGGAGAGGCCGACACCGGGACGATCGACCTCCTCAAGAAGATAGTGACTGCCATCCTCTGGCTCGCCGCCTTCCTCTTCATAATATCCAGTCTCGGGTACGACATCTCCGGGGCGGTCGTGGGCCTGGGCGTGAGCGGGATAGTGATAGGCTTTGCGCTCCAGAACGTCCTGAGCGACCTGTTCGCCTCGTTCTCACTCTACTTCGACAAGCCTTTCCAGAAGGGCGACTTCATAGTGATAGGCGATGACTTTGGAGTTGTCGAGAAGGTGGGCATACAGAACACCAGGATAAAGCACCTCAAGGGCCACGAGCTGATAGTCTCGAACAAGGAGCTTACCCAGATAAGAATAAACAACTACAAGAAGATGGAGAAGAGGAGGGTGGTGTTCAGCTTCGGCGTGGAGTACCAGACCCCTTCCAAGAAGGTCAGGAAGATACCCGAGATGGTGAGGAAAATAATAGACGGTCAGGAACTGGCGGAAACGGACAGGGTACATTTCAGGGAGTTTGGGGATTCCGCGCTCATGTTCGAGGTGGTCTATTACGTGGGGACCAAGGACTACAACAAGTACATGGACATCCAGCAGGACATAAACGTGAAGCTCATGGAGAGGTTCGAGAAGGAAGGAATCGAATTCGCCTACCCCACACAGACGATATTCCTGAAGAAGTGATTTGGGTTCTGCATATTGGTTTTCAGAAAACTGCTTGAGCGGCCTGAAATGGGACTCACCTTCTGCCCGGCCTCATGAGAGGCCTCCTTCCCGTTCTTCCCGGCCTCCTCGGGCCGTACCGCCTGGGCCCATCATCCCTTCTCGGGGGCCGTTTGACCCTTATTCTCCTGTATCTGGGGGTACTGAGCATGTCCACGTCCATGTTCATGTTGTCCTTCAGGACCGCGGTGAAGTTATCGAAGTCCCTGGGGGCGAGCAGGTTTATGACCTTGCCTCCCTTGCCCGCCCTTGCGGTCCTCCCTATCCTGTGTATGTACTGCTTGGCCTCGTCCGGGATGTCGTAATTGTAGACATGGGAGACGCCCTTTATGTCTAGTCCCCTCGCGGCCACGTCCGTGCACACGAGCACGTACACACTCTGGGAATGAAACTCCTCCATTATCCTGTTCCTCTTGTCCTGGGTCAGTCCGCCGTGTATCGCCCTTGCTTTTATGCCAGAGGCTATGAGGTTCTCTGCAACGAAGTCCACGAACCATCTGGTGTTGCAGAAGACCATGACCAGGCCGGATTTCTCCCTTTTGAGGAGGTGGACAAGCAGGGATATCTTCTCGTTCTCAGGGACGTTGTAATAGAACTGCCTGAGCTTGCCCGGGTCCACGTGTGACTCGGCGCTCACCTGCACTGGATCTTTCATGTACCTTGATGCAAGCCTTTCCACGTCCGCGGTTATTGTGGCAGAGAAGAGCAGCGTCTGCCTGTCCCGCGGGCACTCCTTTATTATCCTCTCAACATCGTCGATGAACCCCATGTCCAGCATCCTGTCAGCCTCGTCCAGGACCAGTATGCCCACGTCACGGAGCCTTATCGTATGCCTCTGTATGTGATCCAGGACCCTGCCCGGCGTCCCGACGACCACCTCGGCATGCTTCAGCTTCTCTATCTGTGGGTTTATCGCGACCCCGCCATACACGCTCACTATGCTCAGAGGATTTTTCTTGGAGAATTTCTCGAGGGCTCTGGTTATCTGCTCTGCGAGCTCCCTCGTGGGCGTGAGTATGAGAGAATGGATGCCCTGCTTCCTGCGGACATTCTGGATGATTCCTGATCCGAAGGCAAGCGTCTTGCCGGAACCAGTGGCAGAGCCCGCTATGACGTCCTTCCCTTCCAGCACCAGGGGGACGGCTTTCTGCTGGATCTCGCTTGGGCTCTCGAACTTCTCCTCCTCTATCACCTTCAGAATGCCTTCCCTGATGCCGAGTTTCTTGAATTTTTCCATATGCATGCTTACCTTCAGCGTTTCACTATAATATATTGGCATCTTATTTAAACTAATGCCCCCCCGGAACCCATTTAAGCCTCCCCGACCAATATATGCAGGTACGATGGATGTTCCTCCCTGCTGTGAAGCTCCGCTGGATGAGCCCAAGAAGATAGCATACAAGGGACGTGAACTCCAAACCACGCCAGCATTCTGGCGACTGCTGCGCAGGCAGGGGAGTGTTTACGATGCGTTCAGGCGTTCCGGGTATGACCTGAACGGACTCGCGGAGAATGAGAGCGAATACGTGGCGGACCTGCTTGTGTTTGGGGTGGGGCTTTCAGGAGGAAACGGGAATGCTGCTGAACGTGACCAGGAATACGGTCCTGTGCAGGAAGATTGAGGTGACCTCCTCGCTTCTGGGAAGGGTCCGCGGACTCATGTTCCGCAGCCCCCCGAGGGGTGGTTTCCTCATGGATTTTGGCGGTGAGGCGGCAGCGGGAATATGGACCTTCGGCATGCTCTATCCGATAGACATACTCTGGATAGACTCTGGCTGGAAGGTCGTGGGAATGAAGGAGAACGCCAACCCCTTCCGCTACCTCGGCTATCCCGTGAAGCCGGCGCGCTTCGTCCTGGAGACGCGTTCGGGGGTGGTCAGGAAGGCGCGGACGCGTGCCGGGGATGAGTTGAGGCTTATAAGGGACCCCGGACAATTAGATAAAGAGGAGGGTTTATGTTCGGAAAGAAGAAGAAAAATACCTGCGACCCGGGCTGGTACTTCCTGAAGGGCATCATACTGATAATACTCGGCCTTCTGCTCTGGAGGGGGTTCCTTAGCCTGGATCTAATCATAGCGGTGATACTGGTGCTCGCGGGTATAAAGTTCCTGCTGCTTCCTTACTGCTGCAAGTAGCTTCCGGGGCCGCGATCCGGCCTTCTGGCTTTTCCCTTGGACAGAAGCAGTCCAAACTTATTTATTTCCCCTTTATGCCCAATATAAATCATGGTGTTTTTACACACGGGCGCAAGCATCCTGGGCGGCATAATCACTGTGGCGGTCACGTACCTGGTATACAGGAAGAGCTCTGTCTCTGTGTGGGCATGGATAGCATCCTTCTTCCCAGACATGCCGGTATTCTGGCTGGCCACGCTTGGGGCCACCAACCTGGGAGGCGTCCTGCTCGTCAGTCATACCATGGGGATATTCCTGTTCCCTCTCCTGCTGGTGATAGTCGACATATTGCTGCTGGAGATAGTGTGGATACGTTATATTTCCTGGCTTCCCTACCCAAAATACATGCGGACAATAAGGAGGATAGACGCCTTCATGGAGAAACTTGAGAGCTACCATGCGATACCCAGGCCCATAAGGGTGAAAAGGGTGTATGCGGTCGGGGTGTTGGCCGGGGTGATACATCTCGTGATAAACGTACTATTCATTGGCTCGCTTTGATATGGACGACAAATCACTTGAAAACCCTCCCGGTCAGTCGCTCCACTCCAACCCGGGAAATCACTTGAAAACCCTCCCGGTCTCCTTGCTCCAGAGCAGGAGGTCCAGCTCCTCCATGGGTATGCCCATTTTTCCGGAGAACTCCCTCACCTTCCCCTCGAGCTCGAGGTATTTCTTTGGGGTAATGGTTTTCGGTATCTTGTCGACAAAGCCGAACTCAAGTAGGTTCTTGAGCACGTGGCGATCTATTATGGCCAGCCCTTGGCCCTTGCCCACGTTCCTGAGGAAGTGGCTTGCCTCCTTCATACCGAGGCCGCGCACGTTATCCACGAGCCACTCCCTGGCCTTCCTGTTGTTCCTGCTCCTCAAGAGTCCGATCAGCTCCTGGCCCTCTAGCAACTTCCTTGCCCTGACCAGGTTGGATGCCTTGACGTTGTGGAATCGGGCCTTGCCCCTCAGGACCGAAGCCACTTTTTCAGGGCCGTCCGAATAAAGTGCATCACCCTCACAGAGCTCCCTTATCGCCAGATCTGCACTCGAAGCAGAAGAACCCGGGGTGAGCAGGCAGAAGCAGAGTTCCTGGAAGACCTGCTTCTCGGGCCTGTATCCGGCAAGCTCGAAATCCCTGAGCCTGGCCTTTATCTCCCCCTCCCTTTCGGAATAGAGCTTCTTCAGGCTCTCCATGCGAAAGGATTCACTTTCCGCTTAAAATAGCTTTCCTCACAAGGAAAGTGCCTGAATCCCCTTCCCACTTCACTTCCGCGCTTTCCACGCTTAACTTTTTCTTGAAAAGCGGGCAGTCAAGCACGAGCGTCTCTGCCTCCCCGCCCTCGAAGGCCAGGTGGAAGCGATGCTTTTCACTGAGCCTCTTCAGCTCCTCAAGGGCCTCCCTGCCGACCTCTCTGCCCAGCCACTCCTTTCCGAGTCCCTCACACGCCACCTTGGTGACCAATACGCGGAAACCGTTTACAAGGAGCTCGCCCCAGTATTCTGTGGGGTCCATGTGCCAGGCAGGGGTGAGCGTCTTGAGTCCGAGGTTCCTGCAGACCTTCTCCACCCTGGATCGCTGGTATTCCGAAGCCAATGCACCCGCGACCACGCCTTCCACGGGGAGGTCCCTCAGGGCTTCTTCCATGTCCCTGACCTCCTCTTCCTTATTCCCCGGAGTAGGGACGAGGATCAGGGGAATGCCCATGGCATCCGCCTGGAGCGCTGTTAGGCCTATGTTGGGGTGGTGGAACATGTATGAGTCTGGGTTCCCGGGCTCGAACGCCACCAGCGTCACTAGTTCATGCTCCTCGGAGGCCTTCCACACCGCGAAGGTGGAATCCTTCCCTCCTGAGAAAAGGGCTGCCACTCTCATACCAAGAATCGGAACAGGGGTTTTTATTTCTTTTCCGGCAGGACCCTCATTTCCAGGCAGACCTTGTCCATGGCAGGTGAGTAGGCCCCCACCACCCTGCTTGAAACAATCCTTATGCGCTTCCCGTTTTTCCTGGCATTTTTCCTGACGGCCTTCTGGAAGTCACTGAAGCGCGCCCTCTTCTCGCTCAGGCCGAACACATGTACGCTTCCGCCCTCCCTGCAATATTGGAACGCGACGTCAAGATACTTGATTGCTTCCGTCCCCAGTGGCATCACCACCCTGTCGAACCTTCCCTTGAGGTGGACCTTCCTCACGTCCCCGAGGACTGCTTCCACTCTGTCTTCCACCCTGTTCATCTTCACATTCTCCAGGGCGTATTCATGCGCAGCAGGGTTCACTTCCACGGCAGTGACACTGCAGCCCGACTTCCTGGCAATGAGTATCGCGTAAGGTCCCACTCCCGAGAACATGACCAGGACCCTTTCCTCCGGGTGCGCCAGGGAAGCTATCCTTTCCCTCATCGTGGATTCCCTTGGATTGAAGAAGACCTTCCTGACATCGAGCTTGTACCTGCAGCCGAACTCCTTGTGGACTGTTTCAGTGGTCTTCATTCCAGAGGCCTTCACCTTCACCGGATCCTTGAATATGATTCTGTATTTTCTCCTCCTGTATTTCCCGGACGTCTCGCCTCCCTTCAGCAGGACCGCCTTCAGCTGTGGGTGTGTGGAGATCACTTTCTTCAAGAGATTTTTTTCGTCCTTCCCGGATTCGGCCTCTATCACTGCTATGTCGCCGATTATGTCGAAACTCTTCCTCATTCTCCCGCCTTCAGGGGTGCCTCTCCCACATTCCCGTACAGGGGTCCCTGCCTTCCGAGGACGCTTTTCTTCATTTTCACCAACTTCACATTTGTTTCACCGAATTTCACATCCTTCATTTCCTTCACTTTTTCCATGAGTTTTCCCGTGAAGGAACCGGGTTTCACCCTACCGAGCGTGACGTGCGCGCTTGGAGGGTGTTCGTTCACACGGAAGCCCGAAAGCGCGGAATCCAGTGAGACCATCAATTCCTTCACTGTCCCGCTGCCTCCTCCCAGTCCTGCCCAGATGACCTTCGGTCGCCTTTCGCTGCCGAAGAAGCCGAGTCCCTTTACCTCCAGTCTGAAAGGCCTGAAGACCTTCACACACTCCTTCACTACTCTTTCAACCTCCTTCACATCCGTGTCCGGAACTTCACCAAGAAACTTCAGGGTCACATGGAGGTTGGCCGGCTCGACCCATTTCACGCCATGGCAGGAATCCTTGAGATCCCGAATGGTTCCCTCGAGGGCTTCAGCTGCCTCCATGCCAGGCTCCAGCGCGATGAACATCCTCATGAGAAGAGTATACATTCACACAAATAAAAGTGAGGGTTAAAACCGGACATGTGGCAGAAAAGGATTTAAATCTGAACTTCATTCCTCTTAATGTAGTGAAGTGAAGATGGTGTGAAGTTTATGGCATTGTGCATGAAAGACGTTTTCGGGTGGGACTCGAACCCCTTCAGCTTCAGTATACTTCATGATCTTTTCGTCGGATATTCGGACGAGATATCTTCTGTAATGAACGGGATAACGAACGGCGACAAGTTCTCCATGCTACTCGGGCCCACGGGGGCGGGCAAGACGACGCTTCTGAAGCACATATCAGGAAGGCTTCCGGGATACAGGGTCGCGTACATACCCAAACCGCCCAAGGACCCGAACGACTGGGTGGGCATATTCTGCGGGATCAGGAAGGGCGGGTTCCTCTGTTCCCTCCTCAGGAGGAGGAAGGAGATGAGTATATACAACCTGAGCGAGACCATGAACCACAGGCTCAATGGAGAGAGATGCATACTTTTCGTGGACGAATGTCACGAGGCCACACAGGAAAGCCTGGAGTGGCTGAGGACGCTTACCGACCAGGTGGAGAACCTCTCGGTGGTGATGGCAGGACTGCCGGTCTTCGAGAACATACTCAAGGAAAAACTGGAAACCCTCCTGAAGAGGATTACGCTGAACGTTGACCTGGGATGCCTCACGCAGGCAGAGACCCGGGAATTCATCAAGAGGAGGATAGAGAGCGTCGGTGGGGAAGGGACCAAACCCTTCACGGACTCGGTTATAAACGAGATACACCACAGGACAGGCGGGTTCCCGAGGGAGGTGCTGAAGCTGTGCAGCTCCCTTTCCCACAAGGCCCTGCAAAAGGGCCTCTCCACGATAGACATGGGCCTTCTCGAGGAGGAGGAGATC
>CAZMBQ010000004.1:0-16866 GCA_964564705.1 uncultured archaeon | reverse complement strand
CATGCGAGGGCTACGGGTTCATCCACTCCCCTGTGGCGAAGGCGAGGTGGGATTACGTGGAGGCATGGAAGCAGTTCGAGCGCTTCTTCAGGAAGGAAGGGCATGCCAGCGTGCCGCGCTACCCTGTGGTGGACAGGTGGAGGCCCGACCTCTACTTCACCATCGCCTCCATACAGGACTTCCAGCGGATTGATAGGGGCCAGACAGTCATGGAGTATCCCGAGGATCCCCTGATAGTGCCGCAGGCGTGCCTGAGGTTCGGGGACATAGCCAACGTGGGCGTGACAGGAAGGCACCACACATCGTTCGTGATGCCGGGCCAGCACTCCTTCGGGAAGTACTGGAAGGACCGCTGCATGGAGCTGAACTTCCGCTTCCTGAACAAGGTCATGGGCGTGCCCGGGAAGGATCTCGTGTACGTGGAGGATCTCTGGGCAATGCCTGACTTCAGCCAGTTCGGCCCGTCCCTGGAGACGGTCTCGCGGGGGCTGGAGCTCGTGAACTCTGTCTTCTCCGAGTTCACCAAGTCAGGGGGCGGCTTCTCCCGCCTCCAGCAAAGGGTGATTGACGTGGGCTGGGGGCACGAGAGGATCGTCTGGTTCACCCAGGGCACCACCACCGGGTATGACGCTGTTTTCGGCCCTGTGATGGGGTGGATGGAGCAGCGCGCAGGTGTCGGGAAGGATGATGTGTTCGAGCGGTATTCCAGGGTGGCCGGGAGGTTGGACCTGGACGAGGCGCGCAGCCCGGGCAGGGCAAGGGAGGCAATCGCAGGGAAGCTGGGCGTGGATGTGAAGGAGCTGGAGAAGGTTGTGGCGCCCAGACAGGCGCTTTACAGCATAGCGGACCACGCAAAGACCCTCCTGTTCGCGGTCGCGGACGGCGGCCTCCCTTCGAACACAGGAGGGGGGTACAACCTCCGCGTGGTCCTCAGGAGGGCGCTCTCCTTCATGAGGGAGTTCGGCTTCGACTTCAGCATCGTGGACGTGGCCGGGAGGCACGCCTCCCACCTGAAGGGGATGTTTCCCGAACTCGGGGAGGGGCTCAAGCTGCTTTCGCAGGTGGTGGACGTGGAGAAGGAGAAGCATGAGCGCACCCTTGCAAGGGCGCCCGGGATCGTGGCGCGCAGCCTGGAGAAAGGCATCGGGGAAAAGGAGCTCATCAGGCTCTACACCTCGCACGGGATTGCGCCAGAGGTTGTGGAAAGGGTCGCTTCGGAGCAGGGGAAGGGGGTGAAGGTCCCGGAGGACTTCTACCAGAAGGTCACCCGGCACCACATGGCAGGAATGAAGGAGAAGAAAATAGGAGGGCTGGACCTGGACGTTTCCGGCATCCCGGCGACAGAGCCGCTCTATTACATCGAACCTTACAGGAAGTCGATGAAAGCGAAAGTCCTGGCCTCGTTCCGGTCGGCCGGATCGGAATGGGTCGCGCTTGACAGGACTGTCTTCTATCCGGAAGGGGGCGGCCAGCCCTCTGACAGGGGGACGCTCATTTCAGCGGGCCGGGAGGTGGGCGTCCTGGAGACGCAGAAGATAGGAGGGGTGGTGCTCCATCATACGAAGAGCCCACTGAAAAAAGGCGCGGAAGTGGAGGGAAGGCTGGACTGGGAGAGGAGGGAGGCCCTCATGAAGATGCATGACGCCACCCACATAATAGCGGGAGCGTGCAGGAAGGTCCTCGGTAAATCGGCGTGGCAGGCTGGGGCCCAGAAGGGCCTGGAGCGCTCCAGGCTTGACGTCACGCATTTCAGGCCGTTCTCCCAGGAGGAGCTTGAAGGCATCGGGAGGGTTGCGAATGATGTTGTGGAAAAAAACCTCCCGATAAGGGCGGACTTCATGCCGAGGAAGGAAGCCGAGGGCAGGTACGGCTTCGTGATTTACCAGGGAGGGGCCTCCCCCGGGAAGGAGGTCAGGATAGTGGAGATACCAGGCCATGACGTGGAGGCCTGTGGGGGCCTTCATGGGGACAGGACAGGGAAGGTCGGTCGGATAAGCATAGTGAAGTCAGAGCGCATACAGGACGGGGTCAACAGGCTCGAGTTCGCATGCGGCCCGGCAGCGGCAGGCTTCCAGAAGGGGATGGAGGAGCTCTATTCGCGCGTGCTCGGCTCCTTCAGGGAAGCGGGCATGGAAGGGATTTTCCGGGAAACGGACGTCCAGCGTGCCCTCCAGGAGGCCGCTAACGTGTTCTCGGTTGATGTGAACCAGCTTCCGAGGGCAGTGGAAAAATTTCTGAAGGGCGCGGATCCTGCGACAGTGAAAGGCAGTACCCTCAAGGAGCTCAGCGAGTCGCTTTTCGCTGCGTGGAAGAAGGTGAGGAAGGCAGAGGAGAAAGGTACCGAAGGAAGCGCCAGGGATCAGGCATCCTCCCTCCTGAAGCGCCGCAAGGGAGGCAGCATCTTTGAGGTTCTCCCAGCGGGAAGGAAGGAGCTTATTGCCATTGCTTCCGAAATCCTGAAGTCAAGGCCCGGTTCAAGGGTCGTGCTGGCCAACAGGGAGGGGGACGTGGTCGGGATGAGTAAAAAAGAGGATATGGGCGTATTCGTGGGGCGGCTGTGCAAAAAGGCCGGCGGCTCGGGGGGCGGCCGCGGGGGCCTGGGACAGGGAAAAGCCCCCCTGGAAAAGCTCCTCAAGCTCATGAAGCAGCAGTAGCGTTTTCTGTCGCGTTGCTGGCCGGGGTATGGGGCCACTCGTCATAGATCTTGAGCAGACATTCCCTCGGCTTCACAACGGCAAGCTCGCAGAATATGTCCAGCAGGTTTTCCTGGGTTATCTCCTTGCCCTCGAGGGAGGTTATCTGGCCGTTGCTTCCTATCATCTGGAACTTCACCCACCCGTCGCCCTCAGTTTTCACTGACTCGAGCACCAGGAAGCCCTCGTACCTTGATGCAAACCTCCTCATCTCAGCGTCCTTCTCCACACATCCCGGGCATTCGCTTCCGTAGACAGACTGGGCGACCACCCTTCCGTAGCTGAGGATTGTGGATATCTCCTGTCCATTCAGGGTTCGGTTGGTGATCGTGGGTATGGTGTATTCCTGCCCCTGGCCCTCTGTCCCGAACCTGAACCCAGTGGCCGCGAAGCCCACCACAGAAAGCAGCATTACCAGGCCGACAATCACCGCAAAAATCCTTTCCCTCTGCATGACCACCCCTTCGGTTATTGTCGATTTTTACTTTACTTATTTAAAAGGTTTTGCTCGCCAGAATTATAATGCCTCAGGGGGTTGGATGAGCGAAATCGGCATTGTGGGTTATGGTGCGTACGTTCCCCGGTACAGGATATCCGTGGAGGAGATAGCAAGGGTTTGGGGAGAGGATCCGGACAGCATAAAGAAGGGTCTCCTGGTAGAGGAGAAGAGCGTACCGGATAAGGACGAGGACACCATAACCATCTCAGTGGAAGCAGGCACGAACGCCCTCCTCAGGGCAGGAATCGAGAGGGGCAGAGTGGGCGCACTTTACATCGGAAGTGAGTCCCACCCTTACACCGTGAAGCCCTCGGGCACGGTCGTGGGGGAGGCCCTGAACCTGGGATCCAGCCTCATGGTCGCGGATTTCGAGTTCGCGTGCAAGGCCGGCACAGCGGCGCTCCAGTGCTGCTACGGCCTCGTGAAGGCCGGTATGATAGAGTACGGGCTTGCCATAGGGGCGGACACCTCCCAGGGAAGGCCAGGAGACGCCCTCGAGTACACCGCTTCCGCGGGCGGAGCCGCTTTCGTTGTCGGGAAGGACCCGCTCGCCTCAATCGAGGCAACACTCTCCTACACGACAGACACCTCGGACTTCTGGAGGAGGGAGGGAGCGGACTACCCCTCGCACGGGGCGAGGTTCACCGGGAAGCCCGCATATTTTCACCACGTCCTCACGGCTGCCAAGAGCCTGATGGACTCGCTGTCGCTCAGGCCCTCTGACTTCAGCCACGCAGTGTTCCACATGCCCAACGGAAAGTTCCCCACCGCGGCTGCCAAGAGCCTCGGCTTCACTCCAGGGCAGACAGAAAGGGGTCTTGTGGTGAAGAGGATAGGCAACACCTATTCAGGTTCGTCCCTGCTCGGGCTCACAAGCGTGCTTGATGTAGCCAAGCCCGGGGACAGGGTGCTGCTGGTCTCGTACGGTTCGGGCGCGGGCTCGGACGCTTTCTCCTTCACTGTCACTGACCGCATCCTCGAGAGGAGGAACCGCGCGCCGAAAACAGAGCATTACATCGCCCGGAAGGCGAACGTGGATTACGGAACGTACGCGAGGCTCCGGAGGAAGCTCAAGGTTTGAGGTGTTTCATGATGAACGTTGCTGTGGTGGGTGTGGGATGCACTGAAATGGGGGAGCACTGGACAAAGTCGCTGCGCGACCTGTCCACAGAGGCGGGAGCGCTCGCGCTGAAGGACGCGAACATCGACGGGAAGGATATCCAGGCCCTCTTCATAGGAAGCATGTCCCCTGGAAGATTCGTCGGGCAGGAGCACCTCGGCGCCCTTGCAGTGGACCAGGCCGGGCTTACCCCCATTCCCGCCACGCGGTGCGAGGGCGCGTGCGCCTCGGGCTCGCTCGCTTTCAGGAAGGCCTGGATGGCCATCAAGTCAGGGGAGTATGACGTTGTGATGGCCGCGGGAGGGGAGAAGATGACCGACATCAAGGGCCCACAAGCAATCTCTGCCCTCATGGGCGCAGGGGACCATGAGTGGGAGACCAGCACAGGCGTGACATTCACCGGACTCTATGCACTGATGGCAAGGGCGTACATGAGAAAATACGGCCTCACCAGGGAGGAACTCGCGCTCGTGCCCGTGAAGAACCACTTCCACGGCATGAACAACCCCCTTGCCCAGTTCAGGTTCGAGGTAACCCCCGAGCAGGTGATGCAGTCCTCGCTCATTGCAGACCCTCTGAGGCTGCTTGATTGCTCCCCGATAACGGACGGGGCCGCAGCTGTCATCCTCGCAAGCGAGAAGGCAGCGGAGAGATTCAGGAAGCCCGTCTGGATCCTTGGAAGCGGGCAGGCCTCAGACACCCTTGCCCTGCACCACAGGAAGTCGCTTACCGAGATACCTGCCTCCAGGATCGCAGGGGAGGCCGCGTACAAGCAGGCGGGCATGAAGCCCGGGGACATTGACATCGCAGAGGTGCACGACTGCTTCTCCATAGAGGAGATATTCGCGTACGAGGACCTCGGCTTTGCCCCGCGAGGCAGGGGCAAGGAGCTTCTCTTGAACAGGGACAGTTACGTGGGCGGAAGGATCCCCGTGAACACGGACGGGGGCCTGAAACTCGGCCACCCTGTTGGGGCAACGGGCATAAAGCAGATAATTGAGGTTGCGAGGCAGCTTAGGGGGGATGCGTACAACCAGGTCCGCAGCCCCTTGATAGGGCTGGCGCACAACATAGGGGGCAGCGGCGCCACTGCAGTAGTGCATGTTTTGGGCAAGGAGTTGGGGTGATAATATGGAATCGGTTCCGCTGATATGGAGGCTCAAGAAGCAGAGGTACAATTTCCTCGGCACAAAATGCATGATATGTGGGGGACTCTTCTTCCCGCCAAGGGGCATGTGCCCGACCTGTAGGAGGAGCGGGGCAGTGGAGGATTTCCAGTTCTCTGGCAGGGGCGAAGTGGAGTCCTTCACCATAATCCGCGTGGCTCCGGAAGGGTTCGAGCACCAGACACCCTATGCCGTTGCCGTGATAAAGCTTGAGGAAGGCGCCAAGATATCCGGCCAGATAGTGGGGGATCCGGGTGCAGTGGAAATCGGGAAGAAGGTCCGTCCTGTTTTCAGGAGGATGGCCGAAGACGGCAAGGAAGGCATAATAAGCTATGGCATGAAGTGGGCGCTGGAGGAGTGAGCTGCCCTTCCCAGTATGAAGTCCATGTCGAGCCTTCCGAGCATCGGGATCCTTCCGAGCAAGCCCAGCCACCTGTCAAGGGAGTGGTTGTTCATCCCCTTGAACCTTTCCCGGAAAAAGAGCCCTGCCCTTATCGCGTTCCCGATCTCCCCTTTCCACACCCTTTCATACCTCCCGAGGAACGCCTCTGAGAAGTCATTCCTTCGGAACGCCTCGAGCACCACCTCGGACGCTATCCTCGCGCATGTGAGGCCGTATACCACGCCGCCTCCGGACCAGGGTTTCACCTGGCACGCAGCCTCACCCACGAGCAGCGTGCGGGGGAAGTGCGTCCTTATGTAGCCGAAGTTTATGGGTGCGGCGTCCCTCTCGTAGTCGCTTATTCCGAAGAAGTCCTCGAGCAGCCTGAAGTTCGCCCCCTTCCCGAGCGCTCCGTATTCAGTGCTCCTTCCGCGCGGTATCCTCCAGAGGAAGCCGTCGCCCAGCAGCTGCTTGTCAAGGTGTATGTCCACGTGCCTGGAGTCGTCCCTTTCTCGGGTGATTGCGGTCAGGCCTGTTACGCTTTCCTTTGGCCGGATGCCGAAGTGCCTTCTCACCACCGAATTGGCGCCGTCGCAGCCCAGAAGCATTTTGGAGCGGAAGTCGCCTTTGTTCGTCCTCACTGTCACGCCCTCCCCGAGGAGGATTTCCCGGGCTTCTGCGCACACTCTCCTGCAGCCCGCCTTCCTGGAGAGCCACTTCACGAAACTTGCCCTGTCCACGACGTGCGCGGCAGTGGAGCGCTTTCTGAGCCCCAGCACCCGGCCGCCAGGAGAGTGTATTAAAGCGCCCTCAACGTCATGCTCCTTCCATTCCCCCATGGGAAGCAGCCTTCCGAGGTTCGCGGAGTAGAGCCCCGAGTCGGCCTTTCTGAAGCCGCGGTTCCTCTCTATCACCAGCACTTCCAGCTCCTCTGCCAACAGGCTTGCGAGGTAGAGACCGACAGGCCCCCCGCCTATTATGACGACGTCTACCTCGTCCATGCCTTCTTTTAAATGGATAAAGGTTAAATAACTTCCTGAAGTGTCATAAAATGCTGTCACTTGATTACAGGGCCCTGCTGTTTGTGCCTGCTGTTCTGCTGGTGTTTGCAGTAGCCTATCTGGCCAGCGGGTACTACCAGACAGGGGAGTGGTTCCTCCGCTCCATAGACCTGCAGGGCGGAACCACTATAACCCTGAGAGGGGACTTCGACCTGGAAAGCATACGCTCGGCTCTCAAGCCTTATGGGCCGCGGGTCAGGGGTATAGGGGGCTTCGGTGGCGAGGGCGTCCTTATTGAGGTGCCTGGGGAAGCGGATTCCCACGCTGTCCTGGACGCACTGGAAAGCATTGGGATCCGGACAGGGGACGCGAGCGTCCAGACGATTGGGCCCTCCCTAGGGGAGAGCTTCTGGAGGCAGGCCCAGATAGGTATAGTGTCGGCATTCGCGCTCATGGGGGTGGTGGTCTTTTTCCTGTTCAGGAAGGCGGTCCCTTCCTTCGCAGTTATCTTCGCTGCCGCCTCTGACATACTGGTTACCCTTGCCTTCATGCAGGTCTTCTCGATACCTCTTTCCCTGGCAGGGCTGGCTGCCCTTCTCATGCTGATAGGGTATTCTGTCGACACAGACATCCTCCTCACCTCCCGGGTACTGAGGGGATCTGGCCCTCTGGGGGAGAGGCTCGGGAGCGCGTTCAGGACAGGCATGACGATGTCCCTCACGACACTGTCGGTCCTGGTGGTGCTCGTTCTGGCAGACGTCTCGGCGGTGATAACCCAGATAGCGTTTGTGCTCCTCATAGGCTTGGTGGTTGACATTGTGAACACATGGTTCATGAACGCGGGCGTGCTCAGGTGGTATATAGAGAGGAGGGGGGTGGCCTGATGCTCAGGTATTGGAGGGTGCTGCTACTGGTCGTGATGGTGCTCGCATCGGTTTTCGCCATAGGCCTGAAGTTCTTCCCTTACGGAAGGGAAGGTGTGGAGGTTGTGTACGTGGCTACGGACTCCCCTGCCCGCGGCATCCTCGAAACGGGGATGGTCATAACGAGCCTTGGTGGGGAGCCTGTGAGGGGGGTGGATGACTGGAATGCGAGGGTCCCCGGACTCCGGGGAGCAGTGGAGCTCACTGCAGACGGCAGGGAGCGCGCCCTGTTTGTGAATGAAAGCCTTGGGGTGAATGTGGTGCCCCTGGAAAGGACCAACATTGAGTTCGGTCTGGATCTCAGGGGAGGGACCAGGATAATACTTGCCCCGGAGGGGAACGTGACAGAGGAGCTCATGGATCAGGTAATCGGGGTCCTTGAGACAAGGGCCAACCTGTTCGGTCTCCAGGAGATAAAGCTTTTCCCTGTCAGGGACATAAGCGGAGAGTACTTCATACAGATCGAAGCAGCCGGGATAGGAAGCGAGATAGTGGATGACCTCCTCTCGAGGCAGGGGGAGTTCAAAGCAAGGATCATCAAGCCCGTGGAGATTCAGGAAGGGGAAGGCAGCCTGGTCCTGGGGAGCGATAGCTTCCCCGTCACCCTCATCGGCAACCAGACCCTCCTTGTCGCCGGAGGGGAAGTGGCTCAGGGGGAGTCGTTCTCCGTTGGTGGGGTGGATTTCGAGTACCTGAATCTCAGTGCAGGGAGGTTTGTCCTCCTTGCGGATATATTCGACGGCGATGACATAGAGCTAGTGTACACGGATCCCCAGCGCTCGGGTGTGATGCCGCAAGGGGAGGCATACGTCTTCTTCTTCCAAGTGCTCATATCCAGCGAGGGCGCGGAGAGGTTCGCGGATGTCACGACAGGCATACCCAAGTATTTTGACGTGTCCAGTGGGGAGGAATACCTGGACTCATCCCTGCTGCTTTACATTGACGGAGAGGTAGTCTCCAGCCTCAGGATAGCGGGCAGCCTAGGAGGCCAGGTGATTCAGAGCCCGCAGGTGACCGGGACAGAGCCGGGCATGGAAGCCGCACTTGAGGAGAAGCTCAGACTGCAGACGATACTGAAGTCGGGAGCGCTTCCGGTCCCCCTAACCACACTTTCCGTTGACACCATTTCACCCACGCTGGGGGCGGGCTTCGTGGATTCCGCCGTCCAGGCCGCTCTCGTGGCCGGGACTATCGTGCTCGTGATAGTGTTCCTGAGGTACAGAAAGGTGAGGATATCCGTTCCGCTGGTTCTCGTGGGCATTTCAGAGGCTGTGATAATACTCGGGATAGCCTCCACGGGAGACCAGATAGTCTGGGGCGCGGCCCTCATTGTGAACCTCGTGATTGTCCTCGCGGCCTGGTCCAGGAAATACGAGACTAATGTTTATGCCTGGGTAGGGGCCGTGGTAATCCCCCTTACAGGGATGCTTTCCTGGACCATAGACCTCCCTGCCATAGCGGGCATGATAGCTGTCATCGGGACAGGCGTGGATCACCAGATAATAATCGCGGATGAGGCCCTGAAGGGCCGCAGGAGGATATTTGGGATAAAGGACCAGCTCAAGGCCGCATTCTTCATAATAATGGGGGCTGCCGCCACCACAATATTCGCCATGCTGCCGCTGATTTTTGTGGGCGTGGGTCTCGTGAGGGGCTTCGCGATAACCACCATAGTGGGCGTCCTTGTAGGCATACTTGTCACAAGGCCGGCATATGCCCGCATAGTAGAGGGTGTGGGCGGCTGAATCACTTGGAGAATTCCTTGAGTTTCCGCTGCTTCTTCTTTATCAGCCTTTTTATCGGGTTTTCCTTTTTCTTCCTGTAGAAGAAGGGCTTGTGCTTCTCGTATCCTCCTGTGTACTTGTTTATCTTGTGGCCACCGCTCTCTGCTGGCTTCTTGAGTTTGTTTCTTGTCCTCCTGAAGCGGCCCTTCAGGGATTCGAGGAAGCCTTTCTTCCCGCCTGGACGGAATCCGCTGCTTCCGTATCCCCGCTTGGGAGGGAGCAGGAGGTACACAAGGAATATCGCCACCCCCGCGATCACCACCCCGACCACTATCCAGGTGAGGATGTCCATCCCCGCTGCAGCGCCCTGGCCGGCGCTCGCGAGAGTGGAGTCTATCTGCGAGAGTGTTGCATTGAGGTCGTCCATTAGGGTGTTTGCCGTGGTGTAGTCACCGGAACCCAGGGCCGCCTGTATGCTCGCGGAGAGATTGTCCAGCGAGCTGAACAGGGAGTTGAGCAGCGTGAGATTCCCATCGGAAAGGCCGATCTTCAGGGATTCAAAACGCTGTTTCGCGCCCTCTATGTCCGCAAGGTAGTCAGTGAACTTCTGGTCTATCTCGCCCTTCTGCTCCTCTGTGGGGAGCACCTTCACAGTGAAGCTCTTGATCTGGTAGGCCGCAGGGAGGCTGGAGTGGAAGACCTTGTACGTGCCGCTGTATGCTTTCACCTGGGTGGTGTTCTTGGTCGCAAATGTCACGTTGAACCTGCACTTGGTGAAGCAGGTTGCGGGGGAGATGGTGTAGTTCAGCTCATTGGATATCGTGATGTTCAGGGCCGCGAGTATGGTCTTGTTGTTGAGCTCGTTCACCCATACGTCCGTGCTGGTGCTGCTCCCGTGGGTGAAGGATATGTTATCCTCGTAGCTAGTCAGGTTGGGCGCGTATGCGACGCAGGCGTGATTGGAGATGTACTCGTGCGAGGCGCAGCTAAGGGCAGTGCACGTGCTTCCCGAGCAGTATTGTGTGGAGGTGCAGTCGCTGTCCGAGGAGCAGGTCGTGGTGGATCCGGAGCCGCTTCCTGTGTCGTCGCCGGAGGAGGACGCGGTGTTCACCACGGTGAGGGT
Organism: uncultured archaeon; assembly: GCA_964564705.1. GTDB lineage: Archaea > Aenigmatarchaeota > Aenigmatarchaeia > QMZP01 > QMZP01 > BS750m-G81. The sequence goes on along the minus strand of CAZMBQ010000004.1, from coordinate 6,235 downwards.
GATGCCTGTTATGTTGTTGAAGGATGCCCTGTTGGCAGTCACATTGAACGTGCATGCGGTGTTCGAGCTGACGTTCTGGGCGGTCAGCTTCCACCTGAGAGCGCAACCGCCCTCTATTGGGGTGTATTTGTTCAGGGTGGCTGAGAAGGTTGCCCCGCTCCCGCTGCTGGATATGCCCGAGCAGCCGCTGCTGAATGCCCCTGAGGTCTCCCTCGTGACAGTGACCGGGCAGGATCCGGTGTTCAGCGTGAAGCTCGCTTGTATTGCGTCGAGCGGGCCGAGGTTGCCCGCGGTCACGTTTATGTATTGCGTCCCGGTGGCCTCGTTGACGTTGCCCAGGGCAAGTGCCTGCGGTGCACTCATGTTGATTCCGGTGTTGTTCACCAGGAGCGTGGTGTTCAGGGCCGTTCCTGTCAGGTTGGACTGGCTCGTGTTCCACCTTGCATTCAGGAAGACGCTGTACTGGCCGCCGACCATGTTCGCAGGCAGCGTGACGTTGAGGTTGCACGTATCAGTGTCGCACAGGCTGCCTCCGGCAGCCGCCAGGTCTGTGGGGGTCACGCTGTAGCTCGTGACATTGCGCTCCATCACGCTCGGGGAGAAGAAGTCCCCGATTCCCATCACGGATCCCTTGGATATGGTGCTGCCGTTCATGAGGCGCACGTCCATATCGAGCGTTATGTTGTTCTCCTTGCTCGCGTTCTCCACCCTGACCATGTTTGCGTACCCTGAAACCAGTTTCTTTATCGTGGCGTTCAGCCTGTCGGTGAGGTTGAGCTCTATCGTGACGTTGAATGTCTCATACGGATAGGATGAGGAGGAGATTGTGGCGTTGGTGGTGTTGAGGAGCAGCCATCCCCTGTAGATTCCCGCCGTGTTGGTGGTTAGGGTAGTGTTGATGTCGAGCGTTATGTTTATTGTCCCGCCCTGCCCCGTCAGTATCGGGTTGGCTGCCATGCCATCAAGGCTGAAGGACACGTTCTTGTTGTTGTCCGATTCCAGGTAAAGTGTCAGGTTGGAGGTGGTGTTCGTGAAGTATATCGAGGAGCCTCCTGTGTTGTTGTAGGTTATGTTCAGGAAGAGTGAGGTGTGGCTTCCAATGTTCGCCTTCTTCTGCATGGTCGTGGAGCTGAGGTTGTTGTTTATGAACAGGTGGCTGGCATTCACCTGGAAGGAGAACGGGAGCCTGACCTTCCACCCAGAGCCGTTGTAGTATGTGACGTGTCCCTCATAAGTCCCGTTCGTGACGTTGTGTCTGGGCACAGTGGCCTTGAACGTCACGTTGAAGCTCGAGTTCAGCCCTCCGGTCGTGTTGAAATCAGTGGACTGGTTGAAGCTCGAGTTTGTCCACGCTGCCGGGCTGAAGTAGACCAGCACGCTCAGGTTGTACGGGCTCTTCACGGTGTCATTGGTCATGTTCATGACCGTTGCGTTCCAGAGGCCCTCGTACGTGTGGTTGAAGGGTCCGGCGTAGGTCACGTGCTCTTCCCTCTCGATGTTGGTGGAGTTGGCCGTGGCTGAGGCATCCGTGGAGTTGGATATGAACCTTCCGGTGTTGTCTTCCAGGAAGAGGTCCCAGTCAGTCACGGTGCTGCTGTAGTTGTCCCACTGAAGCCTCGCCTTCACCTTGGTCGCATAGCTCGGAACGAAAAACCAGTAAGTCGCTTCAGCGCTCTGATTCTGGAACCTCTTTATGTTGTAAACCTCGATGCTCTCCCTCACGTTGTTCACCTCTGCTGTGTCCTCGTTCGCGAGCCGGAAATCAGTGGAGTTCGTGTCGTTCGGGCTCAGCGGGCTTGAGCCGAATGCCAGGCTCCGGAGGCTCGTGTTGGTCTCGGAGGTGTTTGTCACGTTTATCGTGCTGAAGTGCACGTATCCCGTGATGCTTTGAATCGTGTTCGCGAGCCTTATCTCCCAGACTTCCGGAGTGGTGAGGAACCTGAAGATCTCCTCGCTGCTGTCCCCGGTGTTCACGGACTTCTCGAGAAGCGAGCCCCCCTCGGTCAGGAGGAACATGTCAGGGTTGGTGGAGAGTCCGCTGAGGTTCACTGTCACCGCCGTTATGTTCTCAGTCAAATTCGTTCGGAAGTAGAATGACTGGGTCGTTTGGGAGGTGTTGGTCCCCTTGAAATAACCGGACTTGCTGGACTCCAGCAGGGTGTTGTTTATGCTTATCGGTATGTGTATGGAGGCGGGTATGTGTATTCTGTCGCTTCCGTCTCCGGAGGCGTTCCTTACCGCGAACGTCCCCTTATAGAGCCCGGGCGGGCAAAACGTGTTCGCCAGCCTCAAGGTGAAGTGCGTCTGGTTCGTCTCGTTCAGGAGGCCCGTCGTGTTCAGGAGGCCTGCCTGGCCCGCGGAGACGTTCTCGGCCTCTATCTCGAGCCCGAAGTCGTTGTCGACATTGAAGCACTTCAGCCTGTTCGTGGATGTGAGCTGCGCATAGGTGTTTTCAGCATAGGAAGAGGTCGCGAAGTAAATCGGGGTTATGTTCGTGTAGAGTGTGTCCGCGTACAGGAGCGTCTTGTTCATATTGGACTCGAGCCTTATGGAGGAGTTGGTCCAGTTGAACCTCACCTCCTCGGTGTGGGTTGAGAAGTTCCCGAGCGTGCTCGTGAGGCCGGCGAAGGCGAGGGTGACGTTCGTGGCGTTTATGACAGAGCCGTTGTCGTAGGTGTAGACCGTTATGTTGTACGTGCCTGCGGTTCGGGGCATGTAGGCCTTGAACGTGAAGTAGGCGATCGTCCCGTTGCTGCCCACTATCCCCTGGAGGGTCTTGTTCTCCCAGGAGAGGTTCTGGACGTCGTTAGGCGCGATGGTCCTGTATTGGACTGTGAAGTTAGGGCCAAATGCAGAGGTCTGGTTCGTGTCGTTGATGAAGATGAATGACGGAGTCGAGGCGTCTATCCTCGGGAATGAGAGCACCACCCGACTCATGTTGTTGGTGGGATGGGTGTTGTTGACCGAGATGTTGAGCGTCCTCACTGTCCCTGAAATGAGGACGGGCTGCGCGTGCTCGGAGGAGGTGAAGCTGGCTGCGATCGAGTGTCCTGCGATGTAAACGAGCATCACCAAGACTGCTACCGCTGCTGCTGTGCCTCCGCTCCTCCTCAGTGTCCCTGTTAGACCCTTCCTCATGAAGACCGCTTGGTGCGTGTATAATCCGTTATCCGGAATCTTGCAAAAAAATCATCCCCAAACATACAATTCCCTTGAATCATTGATTTAAATCTTTTTCAGGGATTTTTAAAGGTTCGGGTCGAATGATATTCATGGTCGTCCTTGATTTCGGCTCCATGATCCCTTTCTTCTTCGTGCTCGCGCTCGTGTACGGCTCCATGGAGGTGGCCGAGGTCTTCAAGAACAGGGGTGTGAAGGTAGTGATATCAGTGGCAGTCGCCTTCTTTGCGGTTTCCTCCCCCCAGGTGGTGGAGCTGATAAACTGGGTGATGCCGTATGCGGCAATCTTCTTCATCGCGTTCTTCCTCCTGGGGTTCGTGATGTCCTTCTTCAAGGGTAAGGGAGGAGAGAGCAAGGATTACATACCGATACTCGTGATACTCGCCCTCGTGCTCGTCTTCCTGGGCAGCCAGGAAGGGCTGGGCTTCCTCAGCCTGGACGACCCCAACTTCCTTGGCATGATTGTCCTGCTCGTGATAGTGCTCATACTCTACGCGGCGTACAAGTCAGGGAATAATTAGTCACTTCTTCAGCGCCTTCTTGAATTCCTTCTGGAAGGCCTGCGCGTCGCTTATCGCCAATTGCGCGGAATCCGCGAGCGTTTTGGCAGGGTCCTTTGACTTCACTATTATCTTGGGCTCCGAGAGGTAGGGGTGCTCTATCATGTAGGCCGCTTGGTCGGCCCCGGCTCTCCAGGCGTTCTCCCTCAGGACGTTGAGCAGCGTGTGATCCTCCCCTACCACCTCCACCTTGAGCTTCTCCTTTGCCTTTTCCAGCTTCTTCAGCTTCATGTCCATCACGCGCATTCAAGCGCTTTATCTTTATCGGTCGGGGCTTTATATTCTTTCCCCTCAGAGAATGCCTTGCATGGCCCTCTTGACTCTGTCCTGGAGCGGCACCTCTGTCGGGTCGATGCCCTGGGAGGCCGCGAGATGGTATGCCGCCCAGTCCCCGGCATGCAGTGCAGTGAGGATCTTAGCCAGGGGGCTTCCGCGGAGCTCGAGCGTGCTCGTGCCTGCTGACTCACCCATGAGCTCCCCGCAGAGCTCCATCCTCCTCCGGGTCCGGCTGTCCCCGTCCGCGTCCATGAAGAATACCGCGTGCAGCCCTGGCTGTGGCAACTGGTAGGCAGAGAGCTCGTTGTGCGTGGCTTCGGGGAAGGTGCCGAAGAAGGCAGGCGCCTTGGCTATCTCATTCAGCCTCTGCCTGCACCAGCCTAGAGCTATGCAGTACAGCTCCTCCGGGGCGTAAGCCGCCACTGTTTTACCGGCCATCCGGGCTGCCATTTCCCTGCCTTTCTCCCGGATCCCGGGCTCCCTCAGGGACTTCGCGGCCTCTACTGCTCCCGCCTCCAGTCCCGAGGATTCCTGGAGCATATTGAGTATGGGCATCAGCAGGTAGCCGAGCGCGTTCCTGGGCTGCAGCCCTTCCTTATGAGGCAGCTTCACGAAAGGAAGGCCCCTTTCCGAGCAAAGCTCCGCGAGCTTGCCTCCCTTGCTTATACCCACTACATCGGCCCCCCTGGAAAGGGCCTTCTCGCAGGACTCGAGCGTCTCTTCGGTGTTCCCCGAGAAGCTTGCGGCGATGACAAGGCTCCCCTTGCCGACCGAGGGCGGGATGCCGTAACCCTTGTTCACCAGAATGTCCCTCCTTCCCCAGAAAATGCAGCGCAGCACGTCCCCTGCAAACCCGGAGCCTCCCATACCCGTCACTGTTATTCCGTTCGGCTCAGGGAGCCCCACTCCCTTCCCGAGCCCGAGCGCCTCCTCGCACTGATCCGGGAACCCCTCCAGAAAACCGCGCATGTTGTGGGTGTCATTCATCCAGCGACACCCCCACGGTCTCCAGCTGCTCCCTAACGAGGGAGCCTATCCTCTCGAACCCGTCCTTGTCCTCGGCCTCCCACCTTACCACGAGCTGGGGGCCCGTGTTGGAAGCCCTCACGATGAACCACCCTTCCTCAAGCACGGCCCTTGCGCCGTCGATCTCGTTCACCTCGTGGCCGCCTGCCTTCAGGTTTCCCTGCAGTTCCCTCACTGCCTGGAACTTCCTGTCGTCCGGGCAGTGCGGCCTGAACTCCTCGGACGTGAGGTAGGAAGGTATCTCCTCTGTCCTAACTGAGAGTGGGCCCTTGCTCAACAGCTCTGCCACCTTGATCCCCGCGAAGAGGGCGTCGTCATACCCGAAATTCTCCGGGAAGTAGTAATGGCCCGAGTTCTCCCCTGCGAGCGCAGCCTTCTCACTGTTCAGCGCGGCCTGGATGTAGGAGTGGCCCACTTTGGAGAGGACCGGCCTCCCCCCGAATCTCTTTATCGTGTCTTCGACCATTTTGGAAACGACCACCTCATAAACAACCGGGGAGCCCGGCTTCTTCTCGAGCGTGTCCTTTATTATGAGGGAAAAAACCTTGTTGTTCTCCGCCACCTCGCCCTTCTCGTCCACGATCCCTATCCTGTCCCCGTCCCCGTCAAAGGAGATCCCAAGGTCAGCGCCGGTCTCCCTCACCTTCTCCTGCAGGTGGGCAAGGTTCTTCTTCTTTATGGGATCTGCCTCGTGGTTCGGGAACCTGCCGTCAGGCTCGCAGAACAGCGGGATGACATCCCAGCCCAGCCTCTGGAAAAGCCTGGGAGCAACCAGGCTGCATGCCCCGTTGGCGGCGTCCACAACCACCTTCAGCTTCCTCGGGGCCCGGGAGAGCCCCGTGATGTGCTTCACGTAGGCGTCCTCTATGCTCCTCTCCTCCAGACTTCCGCTTCCCCGGACAAAGCCCCCGTTCTCGGTGAGATCCTTCACCCTGCTTATACCGGTGTCCCAGGAGAGGCACTCCCCGCCCTTCCCGGCGAGTTTCACCCCGTTGTAATTGCCTGGATTGTGGCTGGCAGTAACCTCTGCCCCGCCATCGAGCCCAAGCGAGGCCACCGCGAAATAGAGCATGGGTGAAGGCACCATCCCGACGTCAATCACATCCGCGCCGGTCGAGAGCAGCCCGCGTATCAGGCTTTTTTTCAGCTGCGGGGTGGAAAGGCGCACGTCCCCGCCCACAGCCACCCCCGCC
>CAZMBQ010000003.1:0-17440 GCA_964564705.1 uncultured archaeon | reverse complement strand
GAGGAGCTTTCCACGAGCATCCACAAGTTCTCCCTCGAGGACCTGGGATACGAGGGAAGCTTCCAGGTCCCGGGAAGCGTGCTGAACCAGTTCTCCATGGACGAGCACGGCGGTTATTTCAGGGTCGCCACGACAACCTCCCCAACATGGTTCGACTCCCCGGGAGAGCAGAGCAGCGGCGTGTACGTTTTCAGCGGCCTTGAGATGGTGGGAAATATAGAGGGGATAGCCCCTGGGGAGCAAATATACTCGGCGAGGTTCGTGGGTGACCGCGGCTACCTGGTGACGTTCAGGAAGATAGACCCGTTCTTCGTGATAGGGCTTTCAGACCCCGCGAACCCAGAGATACTCGGGAAGCTCAAGATACCCGGATACTCGGACTACCTCCACCCGTATGATGAGAACCACATAATCGGGATAGGCAAGGAGACCATGGAGGCGGAGGAGGGCGACTTCGCCTGGCACCAGGGCCTGAAGATGGCGGTGTTTGACGTCACTGACGTTTCCAGCCCCAAGGAGATGCACAGGGTCGTGGTGGGCGACAGGGGCACCGAGTCCTATGCGCTGCATGACCACAAGGCCTTCCTCTTCGACAGGGAGAAAGACCTTCTGGTGTTGCCGGTCCTCCTGGCAGAGATAAGCGACCCCGAGGGGGTGGAGAAGTGGTCTTACGGCGACTATGTCTTCCAGGGAGCGTATGTCTACTCACTCACTCTCGAGAATGGGTTCGAGATGATGGGGAGGATAACCCATTATGAGAGCGAGGAGCCCTTCGAGAAGAGCGGTCTGAATTTCTGGGGCGACCGCTCTGTCCTGAGAAGCCTCTACATAGGGGACATCCTCTACACCGTCTCCCAGCGATTGATAAAGCTCAATGCCCTGGACAGCCTGGAGGAGATCGGGAAGCTTGAGTTCACTGCCTCAGGATAGTTCGGCGTTCACCCCCATTCCTCCCAAATAGTATAAAAGCACCTCAAGCCTTAATTATGATTATGAAAAAGGAGTGGGACATAATAATCATAGGGGCGGGGCCCGCGGGGCTCACGGCCGCCCTCTACACATCCAGGGCGCAGCTCAGGACCCTGATTATCGGCTACCCGGAAAGGAGCAACATATCCAAGGCCAAGAAGGTCTTCAACTATCCCGGATTCCCCGAGGGCATATCTGGCACGCTCATGCAGAAGAAGTTCCTGGAGCAGGCCAGGAAGTACGGCTCCGCGGTCCTGGAGAACGAGGTCGTAAACATAAAGAAGTCAGGGAAGGTCTTCTCTGTCAAGACCAGCGGCAACAAGCTGTTCAGCTGCAAAGCAATCCTGATAGCGTCCGGGAGGTCGCATGCGAAGTGTGGGGTGAAGGGGGAGGACGCGTTCAACAACAAGGGCGTGCACTACTGCGCTGTCTGTGATGGTTATGCGTACAGGGGGAAGAGGCTCGTGGTGATAGGCAACGGGGACCATGCGGCCGAGGAGGCGATGGAGCTCGTCCCCTACTCGGACAAGATAGAGATTTTCCTGAACGGCCTGGAGGACGAGATGTCCCCCCAACTCAGGAAGGATCTCAGGGACAAAGGAATCGGAATAAGGGAGGAGAAAGTGCTCGAGTTCCGCGGAAGCGCCTTCCTCGAGAAGATGCTCCTCGAGGGCGGGGAGGAGCCTGTGGGTGGGGTGTTCGTGGCTTCGGGTACCACCTCGGCAGTCAGCTTCGCGAACAAGCTCGCAATAGACATGGAAGGGGACAAGATAAAGGCTGGCAGGGACGGAGAGACGAGCGTGGAAGGCATTTTCGCCGCAGGAGACTGCTGCGGGGGGAGTCCGCAGGCGATTAAGTCAGCAGGGGAGGGCTGCTCTGCTGCCCTTGCAGCGGCCAAGTTCCTCCGGGGGAACGTCTGGATAGACTACGGGAAGAGGTAATCATGAAGAAGCTCAAGGTGGGCATATTCTCTTTCACAGGGGACGAGGGTTGCGTCATAACATTCACAGAGATACTGAACGACCATTTCCGGGAATGGAAGGACCTGGTCGAGTTCAGGTTCGCGAGGGCGCTCAAGAAGAGGAACGTTCTGAAGGGACTGGACGTCGCCTTCGTGGAAGGCGCGATGTCGAGCCCCAGGGAAGTGGAAAGGCTCCGGGAAGTCAGGAGGAACTGCAAAAAGCTCGTCGCGATAGGCTCCTGTGCGATAAACGGGAGCCCTTCCAATCATAGGAACTTCTTTGACAAGGCCAGGATGGACGAGATAAAGCCGATACTCAGGAAGTTCGGCCTGAGCAGGAAGGTGAAGCCCCTCGGGGGGTTCGTGAAAGTGGACTCGGAAGTACCTGGCTGCCCGATCGTGGAGAGTGCGTTTGTGGAGGAGATGGGCAGGTGCTTGGAGGAGTTTGGGATCAGGAGGGAACATGCACAAGACAGCGGACATAAGGATTGAGGGACTGAGCAAGATAGAGGGCCACGCGGACCTCGAGATAAAGGTCAGGAAAGGGGAGGTGGAGAGCGCAAAGCTCAAGGTCACGGAGAACAAGAGGTTCTACACCCAGGCAATACGCGGCAAGGCCTCCTCGGGCATATTCCAGGTCGTCTCGAGGATATGCGGAACCTGTTCGACCGCGCACGCGACATGCTGCATAGAGGCGCTCGAGAACGCCTTTGGGGTTCGGCCTTCTACCCAGGCGCTCCTGCTCAGGAACCTGCACATGAACGGACTCATGGTCCGGGACCACGCCCTGCACCTTTACCTGTTCTCACTTCCGGACGTGTTCGGGGTGGATTCTGCCCTTGAATTCAAGGGAAAGCACCATCGTTTCCTGCATGACGCCTTTGACGTGAAGGCCGCAGGCAACCTGCTCTGTAAGGTAGTGGGCGGAAGGGCAGTGCACCCGCCTTTCCCTGCGATAGGGGGCTTTGCAAAGACCCCTTCCCAAGCCGAGCTCAGGGAGGCTGCCGGAAAGCTGGAGAAGGTGAGAGACCGCGTGCTCGAGTTGATTGACGTTTTCCAGGGATGTGGATTCCGGCTGGACTCCAAGGACACCGCGTTCGTGGGACTCTCCGCGGACAATTATAACTTCACCCGGGGCGAGATCCTCACCTCGACCGGCCAGCGCATACCCGAGAACGAGTACTGGAACCATCTGAACAGGGTCATCATCCCCTACTCCCAGGCCACTGGCTTCGAGTTCGAGGGCGGGTGCTATTTCGTCGGCGCTCTCGCTAGGATGAACCTGAGCAAGGAATCGCTGAATAAACGCACCCGGAAGGACGCCTCCAAGGCCCTCAAGGGCTTCCCCTCCAGCAACGTGTTCATGAACAACCTCGCCCAGGCAATCGAGATCCTGCACTCGATAGACTCCTCAATTGAGATAATCGAGTCCGGTGATTTCAAGCCAGAGCCTCCCCCTAACGTGAAGCCCAGGGCATCGACAGGGGTGGGCGTGATAGAGGCCCCAAGGGGCACGCTATACTACATGCTTTCAGTGGGGGCGGACGGGAACGTGAAGTACGGGAACCTCGTCATCCCGACTGCCCAGAACCAGCGCCACATGGAGAAGAGCATCAAGGATCTGGTCCCGGGGATACTACACAAGCCAAGGAAGGATGTAGAATGGGAGATAGAGAAGCTCATCAGGGCGTATGACCCGTGCATGTCATGCGCTGCGCACTTCCTCAGGGTCCGGTGGGTCTGAGACCCGCAGCCCTTCAAGCAGATTCGCCGCCTGCTCAAGCGCCTCTTCCTCGCCCAGGCCAGGTGGGAGACCTATTATAGTGACCTTTCGGAGCCGGCCCGTTTTCTTTAGGAGCTTGAGGCTGAATCCGAGGTCAAGGTCGTGCATCGAGACCTTTCTTCCCTCGGTTATCGAGTCGATGTCCGTTATCGATACGGTCTTCCCTGTACCGAGGACGGTGTCGATTATAATGGCCTCGGGGCAGAGCTCTTCAAGGCCCTCGTTCGGGTCCAGCTCCCTGAACTCGGTTCCGGGGAACCTTTTTCTCAGTCCTGGGAGGAGCCTCAGTGGCAATGAATCCTCCTCCAGCAGCAGGTTCCCGAATGCAAAGACCTTGGGGCACATAAATAAGAGGTGGTTTGCACATATATTAAGGATGACAAAGTTCAGGATAGAGTACGACCGCGGGAAGTGCATCGGAGCCGCATCCTGCGCCGCGATAGATCCCGAGGACTTCGAGATGAACGCGGACGGCAAGGCGGATCTTAAGGGTGGGAAGGACGGCAAGCTTCTCGTGAAGGAAGTGGATGACATAACGAAAGCCAAGCCCGCCGCTGAAAGCTGCCCTGCCGACGCGATACGCGTGACGGACATTGCGAAGAACAAGAGGATAGTCTAGCCCTGCCCGACCGCCTCGTCCACACTCCTGTACCCGTCCCTACCGAGCAGCTTTGCGAGGCCCCTGTTTATGCTTCCTATCGAAGCGGGGCCGCCGTATATCATCCCAGTCACCATCTGCACCAGCGAGGCCCCTGCGAGTATCTTCTCGTACGCGTCCTCTGCTGTGAACACGCCCCCACAGCCCACTATGACAAGCTTCCTGCGCGTCTTCTTGTAGGCCTCCCTCACGAGTTCGGTGCTCATTTCCTTCAGGGGCTGGCCGCTCAGCCCACCCTTCACCCTCTCCACCTCCCTGGCAGGCGTCTTCAGCCTGAGCGCATCCCTGTCCTTGCTCAGGTTGCCCAGCACCAGGCCCGAGATGAAGCGATGCCTCCTTATCACGGAAAGAGTTTCCCTGAACTCGCTGCCGTGGAAGTCCGGCTTGAGCTTGAGCAGCAGCGGCCTGCTTATCTCGAGCTTCGAGATCTCCTTTAGCAGCTTCGAGAGGTTGTCCGGATGGCAGAACGTCATCCCTTCCCGGAGGTTGGGGCATGAGACGTTTATCGTGGTGTAGTCGGCCAGGTGGTGGAGTGTCCCGAAGGCCTTCATGTAATCCCTTATCCCGCCCTCCACTGTCCTGTCGCGGGAGACCCCTGCCACGCTTATGCCTACAGGGAAGCCGGGCTTCCTGCCCGCGAATCTTTTCGCAATCCTCTCGGAGCCCTCGTTCGCGAGGCCGTAGTTCACTGCAAGGGACTTGTCCTTGGGGAGGCGGAACAGTCTCGGGCTCGGGTTGCCCTTCCATGGCTCCCCTGTCACCGAGCCTATCTCCATGAAGCCGAACCCCACGGCCTGGATGGCCCCGGTTATCAGGCCGTTCTTGTCGAAGCCGGCGGCCAGCCCAAGCGGGTTCCTGAACTCCATTCCCAGGGAGGAGGTCCTGAGGGAGCGGTGACTGTACCCGAGGGCGAGGCCCATGGCCTGGCGGGGTCCTGGCTTTCCCACTGCCCTTCCTGCCAGCAGGAAGGCGTTGTGGACCCTTTCCGGGTCCATCCTGAATAGCACCGGCCTCACAAGGCGCGTGTAGAGCATGATAAGAATAGGGTGAAACCATTTTTATGGGTTCCTGAAACCCATTTATCCCTCTAAAGTGAATATTTAAAGGGGCGGGAAGAATAATAAAGCATGACCGAGAAGTGCCCCTATTGCGGCTCGGGTGGGTTCGTATTCCGCGGGTATCGCTACAACGAGAAGTCCAGGAAGAGGCTCAGGCTCTGCAAGTCCTGTGGGAGGAAGTTCACGATAAGGGACCGTTTCTTCAGGATGCGCTTCTCCCCTGAAGAGATAAGGCGGGCAGTCTCCCTCTACAAGAAGGGGTTTTCCCTTGCAGAGGCAAAGCTCAGGATGGAGCGCGAGGGCGTGAAGGTGTCTCGCTGGACCATCCTCAAGTGGCACAGGAAATATGGGAAGGCCCGGAAGAAGTGATTGCCGCTCGTGTTTTTGTGATTAGTGAGCTGGGGGACGGGTTTGCGCTTCAGTGGTTTGTAACTCTCTTAGGTGACAGGACAACGCGCACACGCCCCTGAAGGCAGCAGGAAGCGGCGCGCTTGACTCACCTGGGCTTCTGGCCCTCGGTCTTCCCGGGCCTCGAGAGCTTCCACTCTCTGCCATGAATCCTCATCAAAAGGCAGGTCAGCTCCGAGGAGCGGCATGCGGAAGTCAATGATGTATGAGCGTCACCTGAACTCGACCTTCTCGAAGTTCGCCTTCTTTGTGAACTTCTCCGGGGTCGTGAGAAAGACCGTAAGGGCGCCCTTCCTGTAGGAGAGCTTCGCGGCCTCCTGCAGGAGCAGCATCCTCACCGCGTCCGAGACGCAGATGAAGTATTTTGTTTTCTCCAGATCCCCCGCGATCTTCTTCCTGTCTGTCGTGTTTTCTATCATAACTTCGAGCTTTTTATCCTTTTCCTTGAAGACGAGCTTGTTCCCCTCCCTGTCGAACATCCAGCCGGAGTCCTCCAGGGCCGAGACGACCCCCCGTATGTCCTTGTCTATCGTCTTCTCCTTCCTCTCGAAATTCTCGTCGAACACCCCATCACCCCTTGAAGTCAGGAAATAGAAGTGCAGGACGTTCTTCCCTGTCTTCGCCTTCCTCATCCCCACCAGGCCCTGGTCAAGGAGCTTCTTTATGTTCCTCTCGAAGGTCTTGCCGGACATCTTGGTCGCGGAGTATATCTGCGAGGCAAAGGAGCCCCTGCCGGAGCCTATCGCCTCTATCAGCTTGAGTCCCTGCTCGTTCACCTCCACAGGCGCCTCCCCGGCCTCTTTGGGCTCCTCCTCGACGAAGTTGCCTATCCTCTCCCGCATAGCCTCTGTTATCTCCCTGTCCCCGATGCACCCCTTCTTGAGCGGGTATTTTGGGAACTCTATGAGGAAGGGGTCGAGCATGGACATCCTGCATATCATGAACCCGTGTCCCACAGGAAGCTTCCTCAGGTAGGGAACCTCCTCTTCCTCCAGCCCTATCATGTTCGCGGCGTCCTGGATGTCCGATGATTGCTTGGTGTCTAGACCGAGGTTCATGTAGATGTGGGTGGAGGTGTTCCCCAGGGCTGGATAGGATACCAGCGAGGGGTGCTGGTCCAGGTAGACTATACCCAAGCCGAGCTCCCTGACCTCTCTGAATACGAGCTCCATCACGGTCTCTGACCCGGTCTTCTTGGCCTTCTCCCTGTTCAGAACGTGATGCGCCTCCTCAAGGAAAAGCACCCCGGCAAGCTCCTCCTTCCTCCAGTTGACCAGCAGCCAGTCCCTTATCCACTGCAGGAGTATCTCGATGAAGAATGACTTGTCGTTCGTGTCCAGGGAGTCCAGCTCCAGTATGGTTATCCTTCCCTTTCTGAAGAACTCGGAGGGCTTCACCCCGTCCTTGGCCTGGAAGACCTCCCCGACCTCCTTGAAGCAGAGGCTTTCCAGCGGCCTCTCGGCAGTGGCTATCCAGTTCCTCTCCCTGGTCGGGAGGGAGCTGGAGGCGTACTCCCCCAGCCAGGCCTTGAGGTCGTGTAGTGTGGGAGACTCGTTCTCCTTGTACACCCCGTCCATTGCCTTGAGTATGATGTGCCTTCCTCCCCCCAGAAGCCAGTAGGCGTGGTCGAATATCGTGGCGAACTCTTTTATCCACTGCGAAAGCTGTATGCCTGGAGGGGGCTTGAGTGGGTTGAACCTGAAGGGAGCGACGCTCCTTCCCACGGTGTAGATGTCTATCCTTTCCTTCAGCCTCGTAGAGAGGAGGTCCTTGTAATTCCTCTTGGAGAAGTCGAATATTATCACCGGTATGCCCTTGTCAGAGATCTTCTCCACCAGGCTGTAAGCCAAGTTGGTCTTCCCGTATCCGGACGAGCCGAACACACCCATGTGGCTAAGTAAGGACTCCTTCTTTAGGGCAAAGGGATGCACCCTCTTCCTCCCGTAAAGCGAGTAGCCTATCTGGACGTCCCCCGCGGAATCCGCGGGCATGGGGGGCTCCCTGAGGGCCGCGTTCCTCAAGTCAGGGTCGGAAAAGACCGCAGCCTTTATCACGTCCACTAGTTCAAATATCCTCTTCTTGGTGTCCTCGTCGGCGAGCAGGTATGCCCTGCCGAGCTTCGCGGCGTTGTCCCTTCCCATGACAGGAACGAGCCTCTTTATCTCCTCTGTGACCAGCCTCTCCTGGGTATCCATCATTTGTTACCACCCCCGAGGATGTCGCGCGTATTTATCTCCTTGAATATGTCAACTATCTTCTTCTCTGTCTCGTACTTCTCCACCAGTTCCCTCAGCTCGGCGCTCAGTTCGGTTACGTCCCTCCAGTACTGGACCCTCTCGAGCCTCTTCTCCTTCCTCAGGATGGAGATATCCAGCTTTATGTTCCTCTTCTCGTCTATATCCGCGACCCTGGAGGACATCCCTTCCTTATCCCTTATGTCAACGTCTATTTCCGCCACCATCTCGTTGTGGATTGTCTCCCTGAGCTTGAGCATGGAGCTTATCTCATCTATTCTCGTCTTCAGGAACTCCACCCTGTCGAACAGGCTTCCTATGACCTCGGTGCCGATGAGTTTCAGCGGCCTCACTACACTCTCCTCCATGCGCGGCATGGCCTCCCTTCGGACCTGGACCTCCCTTACCACGCGCTCCTCTGGCTCGGGCTTCTCCTCGAACATGGGCCTTTCCTGGCTGCGGATGTCCGACTCGTACACGTCCTCCAGCAGCCCTTCCCTGTAGGTTCCTCTGTTCCAAGTACTTTCCATCTCGGGCTTTGATTTGTACCGCTTGCTTACCATAATATCACAGGACCCACTCAATGGTAGTGACAATAATTTAATGTCTTGGGGCCTTATAAAGCTTTCCTCGCAAGTCCCCTCGGACGGGACGAAAGTCTGGGATCCCTGACTTGCGTATTCCAGGAAGGCACCGAAAGCTTATATTTATGAAACCCAAGAATTCCTCAAGCGTTCTGTGGTTCACATGGCCTTCAAGGGATTCAAGAGGATTCTCAACAGGATTTCGGGGCTTTTCAAGAAGAAGAGCGAAGTCAGGATAGGCATTTACGGACCGGTGAACGCGGGCAAGACCACCCTCGCGAACATGATATGCAAGGACTGGATTGGTGAGGAAATGGGCAAGGCTTCTGTCATCCCCCACGAGACTCGGGGAATCCAGATGAAGGAGAAGGTGAGGATGGAGAGGAACGGCAAGTCCCTCACATTCAACCTCGTGGACACCCCCGGGATAGCAACCAGGATAGACTTCGAGGATTTCGTGAAGTACGGGATGGGGAAGAAGAAGGCGAAGGAGCGCGCGAGGGAGGCCACCAAGGGCGTTATCGAGGCTATCAAATGGCTCGACAACATGGACATGGTCCTGGTCGTACTGGACGCCACCAAGGACCCACTCAACCAGGTGAACCTAACCATACTCGGGAACCTGGACGCGAGGGGCGTGCCCTTCATCATAGTGGCCAACAAGACCGACCTCAATAACTCCATGGCAGTCAAGGTCAGGGAGTCTTTCCAGCATTACAGGACCGTCGGCGTCTCGGCCAAGACCCGCTTCAACCTGGAGGAGCTGTATGACGCTGTCCTGGAGGCGATGTGAATGCCTGCCTGCTGGCATGGGTGTTGAGGTATGATAAAAATAAAGTTCATCCCGTACGAGATGGTGAGGGAGGATTCCCGGAAGATCATGCGGGCCCTCCAGAAGGAGACCATAGTCCTCATTGACGCGAAGCTCGGCCCCCAGGAGGAGGCGGATCTCATCAGGGACACCATGGAGAAGTTCTCGGACAGGTTCACGGGGATAGAACTCTCAAGCATAGAGGCCCCCGAAGCCACGAACCTCGAGAAGCTGAGGAACGTGATAGCGGAGAGGCTCACCGGCAAGAGAAGAGGCTTCACCATAATCGGCCCTGCGGGCATAGTAAGGAAGATAAAGAAGAATCCCCAAGAACTGCTTGTGTACATGTGAGCAAAGCATAAAAACCCCGGCGCGCATTAATTCTCATGGAAGTCCGCAATGCCTCCGAGCAGGACCTGGAGCTTCTCGCGCGGATGAACAGCAAACTCGTTTCCGAACACTCCAGCCTCGACCCCCGCTACGCGACCGTGCAGGGCATGGACTCACTATGGATGGAGGACATCAGGAAGCACCTCAAGGACCCGGAAAGCGCGATACTCGTGGCCGTGATTTCTGGAAAGCTCGTGGGATACCTGATGGGCACAATAAGGGAGCGGTACAGGATATTCTCCGAGAGGCATTTCGCAGAGATCTGGTCCTCCTTTGTGGAAGCGGAGTTCAGGCAGCAGGGGGTGATGAAGGCCATGTTCTCGCGTTTCGCGGAATGGATGCGGGGAAAGGGTGTGACCTCGGTGGAGCTGCACTCGGACCTCAGGAACCAGGAAGCACTGGAGGCGTGGAAGTGCCTCGGATTCAAGCAGGTCAGGATCCAGATGAGGGCACGGGTCTGAATGTCTGCCCGAAAATCCCGAATACAAAAACTATGGCAAGAACTGCGATCACGGCAAATGCCGCAAAGCTCGCAGCAGTTATTTCATTCATTTTATCATATTACAGAGCCGCAACATGGGCGAGACAGAGTTTCTGTTAACAGGGGTTCTGTGCAAGGCAAGCCCTTATAAGCATTCGAACCAAAAAAATAGTGTGATTCTTGATGCCCAATAAGTGCACCCAGTGCGGGAAGATACATCCGGACAAGGCCCCCTATTTGCTGGGGGGCTGCGACGAGTGCGGCTCCAAGTTCTTTTTCTACGTGAGGAAAGAGGCTCTCGAGCAGATCGAGAAGGAGGTCGAGAAGATCTCCAAGACAGAGATGAGGGAGATAGAGAAGGACGTCCGTGAGATAGCGGGCGGGGACGAGGAGACCGTCATCCTGGACCTCGAGGCCATCCGCGTGGTGAGGCCCGGGAAGTACAGGATAGACGTGATAAACCTCTTCACCCAGCGGCCCCTCGTGATACGAACGGCAGAAGGCCGCTACAAGCTCGACCTCTCCACCATCCTCTCGAGGAGGGGCCGCGAGGGAAAGAAGGCCGCGTAAAGCTTATAAAGGATGGGGGGAATTATAAAGAGCACTCATTCTCGGTGTTGAATATGCTGGGTGATTCTGTGAAAAAGCATCTGGAGACAGGGACGACGACAGTCGGTATTGTGTGCAATGACGGCATACTGATAGGAGCCGAGAAGAAGGCCACAATGGGCTACCTCGTGGCTAGCAAGACGGCCGAGAAGATAAGGCAGCTGGATCAACACATCGGTATGACCATTGCGGGCGTGGTGGGGGATGCCCAGGCGCTCGAGAGGTACATAAAGGCCGAGCTCAGGCTTTACAGGCTCAAGGAAGGCAGGCCCATCAAGGTGGAGGCGGCAGCCAACCTCATCTCGAACATAATGTACGCGAGGAGGTTCTACCCCTACATCGTCCAGCTGGTGGTCGGAGGCTTCGACACAAAGCCCAGGCTGTTCTCCTTTGCCCCGGACGGGTCCCTCATAGAGGAGGAGAAATTCTACTCATCAGGCTCGGGCTCCCCGATGGCCTTCGGGGTCCTTGAGAACGATTACAGGAAGGGCATGAGTCAAGAAGAAGGCAAGAGGCTCGTGGCCCGTGCGATAAGGGCGGCTGTCCAGAGGGACATCGCGTCTGGAGGGGATGGGATAGACCTTGCGGTGGTAGACTCCCGCGGGTTCAGGAGAGTCCCCGTGGAAGAAGTTGAAAAGCTGGTGAAGTGAATTCTGACCTGCTTGGATTTTTCACCTTTCATTGTAACGGTTTGATGGAGCGATTATGTCATTGCTGAAAGAGCTGCAAAAAAAGCTTCCTCAGGACGCGGACATCACTGAGATAAAGTTTGAGGCGTCCGAGATAGTGATGTACACCAGAAACAAGGACTTCTTCCAGAACGGGGAATCCACGATACGCAGCATAGTCAGGGAGATCAAGAAGAGGGTGGAGCTCAGGCCGGACCTCTCCATAACGGCCGACCCCGAGAAGACCAAGGAAGCGATAGAGCGCATCGTCTCGCAGGAGGCGGGCATACAGGCAGTCTACTTCGAGCCTGAGATGGGCAGGGTCATAATAGAGGCGCAGAAGCCCGGACTCGTGATAGGGAAGGGCGGCGAGACATACAGGGAGATAAGGAACCAGACCCTCTGGCTCCCCAAGATAGAGAGGGCGCCTGCCCTGAAGTCGAACGTGGTGAGGGCAGTCAGGAACCTCCTCCACACGGAGATAGACTACAGGAAGAAGTTCCTGAACAGGATAGGGCAGAAGATAAACTCAGAGCCCGAAAAGGGTGAGGAGTGGGTGAGAGTCTCCTTCCTCGGGGCAGCGAGGCAGGTAGGGAGGAGCTCCCTGCTGCTCCAGACCCGCAATTCAAACGTGATGATGGACTGCGGGGTCGTTCCGGGGACAGGGGAGTTCCCCTTCTTCGATGCACCCGAGTTCAGTATGGACAACCTGGACGCCCTCATACTATCGCACTCGCACATAGACCACGGGGCGCTGTTCCCATATTTCTACGAGAAGGGCTACCGCGGCCCACTCTACCTCACCGCACCCACCAGAGACACGATAGTGCTGCTCTGCCTGGATTACATTGATATCTGCCAGAAGAACGGGAAGACGCCGCCCTACTCCAAGAAGGCGGTGGAGAAGATGATCAAGCACACTGTCACCCTCGGGTTCGGGGAGGTCTCTGACATAACCAGGGACATGCGCCTGACCTTCCAACCCTCGGGCCACCTGCTCGGCTCCTCCCTGGTTCACATGCACATAGGGGAGGGCGTACACAACCTCCTCTACACGGGCGACCTGAAGTACGGCCCGAGCAGGCTTTTCGATCCTGCCTGGACCAATTTCCAGCGCGTCGAAACCCTAATAATGGAGGCCACCTACGGGGCGTCCGGGGACATCCTACCCCCCAGGAAGGACGTGGAGGCGAAGCTCATGGACGTGGTCAACCGCACTGTAAAGAGAGGTGGGAAGGTCATCATCCCCACCTTCGCCGTTGGGAGGGGACAGGAGGTCATGGCCATACTGGACGCGCACAATTTCGAGCACCCCGTCTACATTGAGGGGATGATAAGGGACGCGACTGCGATACACACCGCCTATCCGGAATACCTTTCGAGGAGCATGCAGAAGTCCATTTTTCGGTACGGGAAGAACCCGCTCGTATCGGACATATTTAAGTACGTGGCCCCGAAGGAGAGGAGCGACGTGATAGACTCGTCCGAACCCGGGGTCATCCTCGCCACCTCGGGCATGCTTATCGGGGGGCCCGCGATAGAATACGTGAAGGGCTTATCGCATGACAGCAAGAACAGCCTCCTCTTCGCCGGCTGGCAGCACCCTGCCACGCTCGGCTCCAGAATACAGAAGGGCTGGAGGGACATCCCCGTGACAGGAGACGACGGGAAGACCAGGAACGTCAAGATGGAGATGGAGGTGGACACTGTCCACGGCCTGACCGGCCACTCGGGAAGGAACCAGCTTATGAACTATGTCAGGCGCCTCAATTCCAGGCCCGAGAGGGTGATTCTCGTGCACGGGGAAGCGAAGAAGTGCCAGGAGCTCGCGAGGGACATCCACAGGGTATTCAGGGTCGAGACGATGGCGCCCAAGCCAATGGAAGCAGTGAGGCTGAAATAATCGCTGGTTTTGCGCTCCTTCGGCTGGAACGCATGCAAAAACGCTTTTTTCGGGAAAATTCGGTAACGCGAAGCCTTACCTCTCCACGTTCACTGCATCGGGCGTGAGAACGAGCCAGTCCTGCTCGACCCCTGCAATGTCGCCGTTGTTCGCCACCACGGCCTTCTTGAGCTTCTCCACCGCCCTCTTCAGCTCCCCGATGTCCTTTTCCTTGAGCCCCTTTATCTTGAGGAATATCACATTCCCCTTTCTCACTGACCGCAGTATCCTCTCGGTGTCCGCGAACTCGTTCAGCTTCTCTATGGTTATGCCCAGGTTGCCGGAGGCAGGCCTTACCTCTTCCATGTTGACCTCGACCCAGCCCTCGTTGTCTTCGGGGATTATCTCGTTTTCGCTCCCAAAAATCTTGAATTTCATTCCGCTCCTCCAAAATTGCTATAGTAAAATAATGAAAGTTAGTTTTAAAAAGGTTTGTATGCCGCAGGAATTCCACCCCGGGATTACCTTCTGGAGACCTCGCCTTCGAGGACCGAGACGATGTTCCATATCTGCGTCCTCGCGTTCATTGAGAGGTTCGGGTTGGAGGAAGCATCGTCCAGTATGGAGATCAGCTGGGGTATCTTCTCGCCGCATTCAGCGCAGCCGTTCAGCGCTGTCATGGAGTCCTCGAGGACATCCTTTATCCTCCTTGGAACACCCCTGTCCGCCACGATACTCTGTATGAGCTCTATGAGTTCTGCTGTCTCCATGAAGGTCCCCTCCGCTAAAACACACAGGATATTATTGTGCCTGAAGGTTTTTAACCTTTTTCCTTTTTCAGAACTATCCGGCCTTCACGAGCTTTTCCCTGAGCTCGTCCATTCTTTCCTTTATCCTCTTCTCGCTCTTCTCGAGGGTCTTTATCTTGAGCTCGAGGAGTTCCTTCTTCTCCTTGAGGTCCTTCTCGATGTCCTGCTTCGTGGACTTTATCAGCACCGGACCAGAGACCTTGTAGAGCTCCTGCTTCTCCCCGGCCTTCCCGACCTCCTCCAGGGCATTGCCTATCTCGTTCGCCTGGACGCTCAGGGCCTCCTTCTGCATGACCACGCTCTGCATCTGTTGCTGGTAAAGCTGAGCCTGGTTTATTATTTCCTCCTGGTTTCCTGTCATAATCACCTCGCGAGCACCTTCCTCGGTATCGGGGGCCTGACCTTCCTGAGTATCCTGTACCCACAGTAGGGGCACTGCACCTTCTTTGCAGTGCGAAGCTCAATCTTGACTTCCTTCCCACAGTCTATGCACTTGTACATGATACCAGTAATCGCCCTATTGGGGCTTATAAGCCTTGCCCGAGAACTTGTGGCCGCACTTCCCACATTCCCAGATGCCCGCAGACAGCCTCCTCACAGAAGGCCTCAGGCAGTTCGAACACTTGTACCTCCTCTCGCCCGATGCCGAGAGAACCTTCTGCCTTATCACCCTTCCGTACCGGGTCCCGTACTTCCCCGCCAGCCCCACTTTCTTGGTCTTCATGCCTCCACGAGCTTCCTTATCTCGCTGCCCTTCCTCATCGAGATGTCTATCGCACCCATCACCTCATCAAGTGTGAGCGGCTCCCCGCCCTTTTGCAAGGCGGTCACGTTGCCTTCCTCTGTTGTCGTGACCGTGAGCCTGGAAAGCACCGCGCCCTCTTCCTCAAGCGTGGTGTCAACGAACAACTTTCCCCCGTCCATCTTGTTCACAGTGACTGCTATCGGCCGGGACTTGACCGGGAGCGGGGCTTCCCTCTTCTTGTAGTCGACCGCGTTCCCGTCATATGCCGGCATCCTGGCGCTGAGCAGCGCGGCTATCGCGGCTATCGAGCACGCGTCTATAAGGTTTCCGTCATGGTTCATCACCTGGAGATCGACGCAGACTATCCAAACCTTCTCCCTGGGGGTTATGCAGAGATTTTTGGTGTCTATTGCGCCTGCCTCCCTGATGCCCCTGTCCACCACCCTGGCGAGCTCTATGGACTCCTCCCTGGGCGGCCCAGGTTCGAAATCAGGGGAGGCTATCGGGGACAGCTCGGCAGAGACCATCAGCACCCCATCCTCAGGCTTGTCCGAGAAGGGCTCCCCCACGTTCAGCTTCACTCCCACCATGACCTCGGTGTCCCCAAGCTTCACCCTTGCGGAGCCCTCGGCGTTCTCTATCACACCTTTCTCTATTTCCATGCGCCTGAAATCCTCGGGATTCCTCCTGTCCAGCCTCTTGCCCTCAGAGGCAAGCTTCATTATGTAATCGTCCTGTATTCCCATATCAATCGCTCCTTCTCCACCTTTCCTTGAGGGCGTTCTTCTGGGCCTCATGTATGTGCTCACACCCCTTTATCGCGGTCTCTATCACTCCCTTCACGTCCTGTGGGCTCATGTTTCCGTCCATCTGGAGCAGGGATACCTGCTTCGTGCTCGGGAGGTAGGCTATGGGCAGGTCCGCCTTCGTGGCCTCCTCCTCCTTCCCTGCAAGGTCTATCACGTAATCGTCACCTATCTTCCCGGCAGCCACAGAGGCCACCAGGCCCTTCATGGGTATGCCCGCGTCCGCGAGGGCGACTGAGGCGGCGTTTATGCCGGCTGTCCTCGTGCCCGCGTTCGCCTGCATAATGTTTATGTAGACCTCGATCACGGACCTCGGGAACTCTTCCAAAAATATCACCGGCTCGAGAGCCTGGGTGGTCACGAATGATATCTCGGTGCTCCTCCTGGAAGGCCCTGGCCTGACCCTGTCCTCTGTGGAGAACGGGACCATCCTGTAGATGCACTTCAGCACCGCCCTGTTCGAAACCTGCTTGTGCTTCGGGAGGTACTCCTTCGGGCCGTAGACCCCCGCTATTGCGATTGTCTTGCCCATCTTCACCATTGCAGAGCCTGCGGCGTTCTTCACCACCCCTGCCCTTATCTCGAAGGGCCTTATCTCATCCGACTTCCTGCCGTCTTCCCTCTTCATTCAGCCGCCTCCGTTGGCTTTTCTGTTTTTCCGGTTGGTGGCTGCGGCTTTCCGGCCGCCTCTCCTGCCGGATTCTTCGCGGGTATTGCCTCGGTCTTCGCGGGCGCCTTCCCGCCCAGAAGTTTTGCCACCTTGTCAGTCAGGCCCTCTGTCGCGGCGTCCCTTTCCACCAGGGCGACTGCTTCCAGGCATTCGTCCATCTTCTCCCCGTCTATCCAGACCTTGCCGTTCTGGCCCACATTTATCCTGCAGCCCGTCATGTCCTTTATCATCCCCACCATGGAGCCCTGCTTGCCTATCAGCCTCGGAACCTTCGCGGGGTTTATCCTGAGCATCCTCCCGCCCCTGAACTTTTTGGCTTTTATGTCCTGCATGGAGAGGTATATCGAGTTGCCCTGCAGGGCGTTCACCTTGGCATAGACGGTGTCGCCCATATCATAATACTTGGAGAGCGAGGTCCTTCTCGTGTCAATGTATTCCTTCACCCCCGCGAGGGAGAGAAAGGCGTCATGCGGCGCGCCAATGTCAACCACCCAACCGTTCCCCTGGATGTCCACTATCTCCCCTATCACCATGTCACCGACTTTGGGAATGTAAGGAGAGTTCAAGGGCACCACGGAAACTACCCTGTGATCCAGATTCACTATGCCCACCTTCTTGGAGAGTATCGAGTCTCCCAGCCTGAAGCAGTTCCTTCCAGGAAGGATCTCCATTGACCTGGCTAATTCCTCTCCCGGAACAACTATTTCCCTTTCCTTCACCAGCAGTTCGTTCATACCCGATGTCCTTGAGGTAATGTGCGAGATTTCTTGGTAACAGAGAAATGACGAATCTCGCGTCACTTGCTTATGTCTCCGTCCTTCATATAATGTAGCAGGGGTTTTTAAAGTTTCACCTGCCCCCGAGCGTGTCTAATTAATCAGCAAACCCATATATAATCCCAGGGTGATCAGAAT
>CAZMBQ010000002.1:0-17842 GCA_964564705.1 uncultured archaeon | reverse complement strand
AGAAAGGATGAACATGAGAAAATTCATTACTGAGGCGGGTGTTGAGTAAACTATCGTTGTCATAAGTTCCATATAATTAAATTGTGTTTATAAGTGTCATTTAGTATCCGGGTTTGTTTAAATAGTCGCTGAAATGGGGGGTGCTTTTTAAACAAAAACCTGACTTTTAAACAGGAACTTCTTTTTAAACAAACCCGATCTGAACCGAACCAATTAATTTCTTCTTCACAAGTAATCCTAGAAGGGAATGATCACGAAAGTCAGGCTGAGGAACTGGAAGTCGCACCTGGACTCTGAGATGGGCTTTTCCAGGGGGGTCAATGCTCTCGTGGGGATAATGGGCTCGGGGAAGTCGAGCGTGGTTGACGCGATTTCTTTCGGCCTTTTCGGGACCTTCCCGGCGCTGCAGGGAAGGAAGGTCGTGCTCGACAATCTCATAATGGAGAGGCCGCAGAGGAAAGGGGAGGCAGAGGTCCGGGTCGATTTCAGCGCAGGCGGAAAGTCTTATTCTGTCAGGAGGATCGTGAAGAGGGGGAAGGGCTCTTCCGCAGAGCTCCGGGAGGAGGGGGAGCTGAAGGAGGTCAGCTCCCGGGGGGTCACCAGGGAGGTGGAGAGGGTGTTCGGGATGGATTACGAGGTATTTTCCAAGGCAGTCTATTCCGAGCAGGACGGGATAGATTATTTCCTGAAGATACCTTCCGGGAGGAGGAGGGAGCACATAGACAGGATGCTCAGGCTGGACAGGTTCGAGTTTGCCAGGGGGGAGGCTGTATCGCTTCAGAACCAGCTGAGATCAGGGAGGGAGGAGAGGCTGAGGATCATGAAGGATATGGAGAAGGAGGGGCTCGAGGAGAAGCTCAAGAAGCTGGAGGGGGAGCTGAAGGCTTGCGCGGAGGAGGAGAGGACGCTCCTGGAAAGGCTTGGGGGTGTGGGGAAGGCAAGGGAGGAGGCCGGGAAAAGGCTGGAGAGAATGGAGGAAGGGAGGAAGAGGCTCGAGAGGGCGAGGATCGCGCTTGAGGGCCTGAGGGGGGCGCTGGAGGAGATAAGGGAGAGGGAGGGGAGGGACAGGAAGATCGTGAGGGGGAGGGACCTGGGCAGGATTGACATGGACATAAAGAGGCTGGAATCCGGTCTTGAGGAGGGAAGGAGGGAAGCTGACTCGCTCAAGGGGGAGCTCCATTCCCTCATGGAAAGGGAGAGGATGATCTCGGAGGGGCTCGAGGAGATAAGGGGGCTGGAGGGGAAGTGCCCGCTTTGCGAAAGCGAGATCCCGCCAGGGAAGAGGGAGGCGCTTGCGGGCTCAAGGGAGCGGGCCCTTCTGGAGATAGAGGACAGGAAGGCGAAGGTGCGGATGCTGATGCGCGGAAAGGAGGATAGCCTGCGCTCGGCGGAAAGTGTGCTCGAGGAGAAGAGGGTCGAGAGGGACAGGGTGTCCAGGGCATTCCAGGAGATAAGGGAGATGGAGGGGAAGCTCAGTAACCTGGCCGCAGCCAAAGAGAGGAACGAGGCCGAGCTCAAGGCCTCGGAAGGGCTGGAGGAGGGGATTGAAGGGTTGAGGGAGGAGTTCCAGGAGCTTGCTTCGAGGGAGAGGGAGATGCGCGTGGAGGCGCGCTCTTTGCGGGAAATGAGGGAAGCGAAGGAGGGCTCGCGAGAGGAGGCGGCAAAAAGGCTCAGGACGCTGGAAGAATACAGGGAGGAGCTGAGGCTCGGGGAGGAGGTGACCGGGAAGCTGGAGGCTTTCGGGAAGGCGCTGAAGCTGACGCAGGAGCAGCTGAGGACGGAGTTCCTGAAGAACGTGAATGCTGTCATGGACAGTGTCTGGAGGGAGCTCTACCCTTACGGGGACTTCGACTCTGTCAGGCTTTCTGCCGAGAGCGGGGACTATTCGCTGCAGCTGAGGGCAGGGGGGTGGGTGGACGTGGAGGGGATAGCATCGGGAGGGGAGAGGAGCATAGCCTCGCTCGCCCTGAGGATCGCCTTCTCGCTCACCTTCCTACCGAGCCTGAGGTGGATGATACTGGACGAGCCCACACACAACCTCGACTCGAACGCGACAGCGGCCCTCGGGGAGGCACTGAGGGAGAGGCTGGGAGGATTCGCGGAGCAGGTGTTCCTCATAACGCACGACCACTCGCTTTCAGAGGGGCTGGAGAACGTGCACAGGATGGAGAGGGACAAGTCAAAGGGGGAGGCCACGAGGTTGGCTGGGTCCGGGTGATTCATTTCCTCCGGGGCCGGTACACGTGCGTCCTGTCAGAATCGTAGAATGATGGGCGGAGGTAATTCCCCATGCCGTATTCAGGGTCAGGCAGTCTGTCCTCGTACAGGGGCCTGGAGCGCCTTGCGCGGTACATGAGGATTCCTGGCGGTTTCTATTTAAATCATTCCTCCTTATTTTGGGTATGGAAGGTAAGGAGGAGGCAGGCAATGAAAAGCCACCGGAAAAGGCAGCGGAGAAAAAGGATGATGCCCCATACGGAGAATGGCAAAACGTTGTGAAGCCCAGGAAGGAAGGCGGAAGGAAGTGGGCTTATGCCGCTGTGGTGATCGTGGTGTTTGCGGTGGGTTTCCTTGCGTTCTTCCAGTCGCCCCTGACAGGGCTGTTCTTGGCAGGCGGGGTCCAGGAAGGGGACACTGTTAGCGTGTGGTATGAGGGGAGGCTCGAGGACGGGACACTTTTCGACACGAACAGGCAGACCGTCGCGCAGGAGGAGAGCCTCGTGGGCGGAAGCTATGAGCCGCTTGAGTTCACTGTTGGTTCCGGGCAGATAATCCCGGGTTTTGAGGAGGCTGTCCTCGGTATGGTTCCGGGGGAAGTGAAAACGGTGACAGTGCAGCCCGAGGACGCGTACGGGGAGCCGAACCCCGCGCTCGTCCAGAAGGTCCCGCGGAGGGAGGAGATCGACAGGGTGGAGAAGCTGCCCATTGAGATAGCGATACCTGCTGACCAGTTCCTCGGGTTCTTCGGGATGATGGAGGAAGGGGACACGTTCACCTATCCCGAGTCCACGCTCGAGTATGAGGTGACAGAGGTTGGGGAGGACGTGAAGGCCAGGCTCAGCGCGGAGGTGGGGGACACGGTGAAGATCCCGAACTTCAGGTGGAACAGCACCGTTATCGCAGTGGACGGGAATAATGTCACTCTCAGGCACGAGCCTACGGAAGGGACCGTGGACACGCAGATAGGGAAGACGAACATAACCTTCACCGGGGAGAAGATATTTTCTTACGCGAACCCTATGGTGGGGATGTCCGTGCCCACGGGATTCGGGACCGCGAGGGTGACTGCGGTGGACGGGGAGAACATAACCATTGACATGAACCATCCACTTGCAGGGAAGGCGCTTATTTTCAGGATAGAGCTGCTCAATGTCGAGGAATGAGCTTCTCCTGCTCGAGGATCTTTTCGAGGCTCGCCTTAGTGGAGGGCTTTTCAGGGCCGAGGACGTCGCAGCACTCCTTTCCCTTGCTTGTCTCGAAGGTCCCTATCTCCTCTGCGATGCGTATTATATCCTGCTTGTCCATTGCTATCAGGGGCCTGAGTACATGGAGGGGGGCTGCCTGGTCTATTGCCCTCAGGTTCTCGAGCGTCTGGGAAGAGACCTGGCCGAGGCTCTCGCCTGTGGCCAGGTAGTCGCAGCCTTCCTTCCTTGCAATGTCCGCTGCCTTCCTGTACATGAGGCGCTTGAGTAGGATGAAGTAGTATTTCCTCTCACACTTCTCTGCTATTTCCTTGAGCTCCTTTGCTATGTTCACCACGAAGAGCTTAGTGAATCTGAGCTTCCCTGTAAGGGCCCTGGACTTCACCTCGGGCTCGTTTCCGGTCAGGGGTTCGAACGAGAAGTGGACTGCCAGCACTTCCATGCTCTTCCCGAGGAGCCAGCCAGCCACCGGGGAGTCTATCCCGCCCGAAAGCAGGAGGAGAGCTTTTTGCTTCTTCATGGTTTAAGAGGGGGGTGAGGGAATAAAAGGGTTTTTTCAGCAGGTCACGCCCACCTTCGAGGCCACACCGCCCGAGACTATGGTGAAACTGCAGGAGCCCTCGCAGTAGCTCTTCAGGGTGGCTGTTTCCCCGGGGCCGAGCTCGCTGCGGTCGAAGTACATTGGGGTTTGGGGGCCGTCCTTTTCCACGAGTAGGCCGCCGCAGTCGCTTCCCTCGCAGGCAAAGAACCAGCCCTGCTGGGGCTCGGAGAAGTTTATCAGCTTGGAGGTGACCCGCACGCCCGCGACATGGCCCTGGAAGTGGTCATCCAAAAGGGTGTCCTTCCATGCACCAATGTTGATGTTGGTGTCTGGGTTGTATATCGTGCTATCAATTGTCACGTCGCTGACTTCATCGCCGTTGTGGTAGCCGAGCACCCTTGTGCTGCCATTATTCTCCTTCCAGGAGAAGGCTATATGGGTCCATTCATTGTCATTGGGCATTGTGGTGTAGGGGTCGTCATATGTCTGGGTACCGTCCCCTAAATACCAGCCCAGTTCGTCTTGACTGTTCCTGTAGGTCCTGAACTCGTAGTTTGAGTTTTCGTGAGAGTCGCGGCTGCAGAACAGCCTCAGCTTGTTATCTTGTTGGGAGGAGAAGTTGCCCTTCACCCACATCTCCCAGCTTCCTTTGGACGGGATGAAAATACTGCTGGGGGTGGAGAAATTCAGGTAATCGTCTTCGCCGTCGAAGTAGAGCGCATTCCCGAAGCCTGGCGGACCTTCCGCGAAGTCGGCGAACTTTGCGCGGCCTGCATTGAAGTGCTCCTCCACCTCATCGGAGGAAAGTGCGCGGGAGTAGACCGCCACCTCATCCACTCGGCCGTCAAGGCCGTTTCCATTGGCCGCGTAGCCGAGGTAGAGGCTTGAGGAGGTGTCTTGGATATTGGCTGTTTCGGACTTGGTGTTGGCAGACTGGCCGTCGATGTAGAGCTTCAGCTGGGAGAGGTCGTATGTCCCGACAACGTGGTGCCACTGGGAGTCTGTTATCATGGTGGAGGAGATTACGAAGCTGGTGTTTATGTCGCCTTCGGGGTTTATGTAGAACTCCAGATTGCTGTTGTTGAATTGGAGTGCGTAGGAGAATGAACCTGAAGGGAGGTGGGAATCGCTTCCCTTCATCAGTATGGTCTGGTATGAGCTGATGAGAGTGTCCGTGCGCACCCAGGCCTCGATTGAGATGGGGCCGGTTATCTTCAGGCTCGGGTCTTCCGGGATCTGGACGTAGTCGCTTCCCGTGAACTCAAGGGCGTTGCTGTTTTTGCCGGTTGCCCAGTCCGGGCAGGGGGAGTTGCCTGCGTTGCACATGTCGTTACCGAGGACCGGGGAGTGGGAGTTGATGCTCTTGTCATTGAGGTTGTGGTCAAGGTGTAGGAGGAGCTGGGTGTTGCCGTGGTGGATTCCGTCATTATTAGAGTTGGAGGAGTCCTCTATGAGCCAATCATCATCCTCGAAGTCCAGGAGCAGTGTGGTTACCGGGGACGGGGCGTAAGGCTCGGTTGGGTAGGGCTTGTCTGGGAGGGATATTGGGGAGTCGCCGATGTTGCGGATGTAGACAGAAGCGATGTTGTTGCGGCAGGACGAGTATGTGGCCTGGATGGCGTTGGCGGTGGCCCCCTTGTAAACGCCCAGGAGGAAGACGTATGCAGTGCCCGCTATCCCGACGGTTATTATGACGAGCATGATGATGGCAAGCACGGGCGTTATTCCCTTCCTCATGGGTTAGTATTCGTGAAGGTGGGATTTATTTGTTTCCCGCCCTCGCGAGGAAGTCGAGGGCCTTAGCGAGCACTATGAGGGAATTCGGGAAGAGCTTTTTTCCGGCTTCCTTTGGGGAGAGCCACTCAAAGCCCGTGTGCTCGTGGGAGAGCTTCACTTCACCTAAAGGGGACTCTGCGAGGAAGAAGACGACTGTCTTGTGGACGGTTCTTCCTTGGAAGCGGTAGAAATACTCTATGCGCTCCCGGAAGCCCGGTATGAGCCTTGCGTGCAGGATGCCGGTCTCCTCCTTCAGCTCCCTGAGGGCCGTCTGCTCCTCGGACTCCCCGGGCTCGATGTTGCCTTTCGGGAAGTCCCAGTGGCCCTTCGCGTGCGCAAGAAGGAGGAACTTTAGGGGGCGGCGAAAGAGTAGCACGCCCGCGGAGCTTTCCTGCATGGGATTAATTGTTTCGGAGAGTAATAAATTTGAGAAGTTTGAGAGCGTCAGAATCCCTCGGACCACATCTTCCTGGCGAGCCTGCCAGTCCGCATGAGCTTTTTAGCGGCATTGGGCGAGCGCCTCTTTCTGTGGGAACTGAGGAAGGCGTTCAGCCTCTCTATTAAGCGGGACTTCATCTCGCCTGTGGTGACCGTTCCGGCGCGGTATCCCTCCTCGAGTTCCCTGAGCGCCGAGTCGTCCGGCTCGAAGAAGGCCTTCAGCCACTGGAATGCCACGTCCACGCCGGGGTTTCCGCCCCTTTCCCGGTGCTCCTTCAGGGAGCCTCCCCCGCCCGAGAAGGCGTGCTTCATGACCTTCTCCCTGACTATTTCAGGGGAGTCGGAGAGGTAGACTGCTGTGGTGAGGGCGCTGGAGGACATCTTGCCCTCCATCCCGGCAAGGGAGGGGAGGAACTTGGAGTGGATGGCGGCCGCCTTCAGGTGGCCAAGACCCTCGGCGACATCCCGCTGCACCCTCCAGTAGGGATCCTGGTCCAGGGCCGCGGGTATCAGGCAGCGCTTCCTTTCGAAGAAGCAGGGGACTGCCTGCATTACGGGGTAGAAGATGAAGCCGATGTTCGAACTGTTCCGGAAGCCGAAGACCGCCTTTGCAGTGGAGAACGTGATTTTCCTCGCTATCCTGCAGGCCGTCGAGTACATCCGGCCGGCGTACTCTGTGTTGCGGAAGAGGAAGGTCCTGTCAGGGTCGAACCCGAG
The DNA here is from genome assembly GCA_964564705.1 of uncultured archaeon. Taxonomy (GTDB): domain Archaea; phylum Aenigmatarchaeota; class Aenigmatarchaeia; order QMZP01; family QMZP01; genus BS750m-G81. The sequence continues at coordinate 10,948 of CAZMBQ010000002.1, read as the reverse complement.
GGCCGCTATGTCGAGTATGTCCTCCTGAACAAGGGATTCAACCTCCTCCATGGGGACGCCCTTGGCGAGGAACTTCTCCTCGTCCGGGATCTGTATGTAGGCGTTCACCTTGAAGGCATTCTGGAGCCATTTCGTGAGGAGAAATGGCATCAGGTGGCCTATGTGCATCGCGGCCGCAGGAGCGCGGCCGGTGTAGAGGAAGAATCCCTTCCCTGCCTCGTGGTCCTTGAGGGCGAGGTCGAGGTCCCTGTGGGAGAAGAAGTAGCCTCTCCTCAGCATGGTGTGGAGGGGGGCGTGCCTGCCCAGGCGGCCAAGGAGGTCGGGGGTGATGGGCATGGTTCCGAACTCCTTCATGAGCTTCTCGTAATCAACCCTGCCGCTCACGTCCCAGGGGGTCACACTGTAAGCCATGCATATATTTGGGATGGGGATACTAAAATGCTTCCTGGTGGGGTGATGGGGGTGGGGAAATATAACACTGTTATATAACAGTGTTATATCAATTCCACTGAAGCAATATACATCTTCCATAATATATTATTCAGAACCCTGTAAAGGAATTTAAACCCACCCGGCCTATACATATTACCCCGCCCTTTCCGAGAGGTGGAGTATGAGAAAGCACGTCCACATAGACCCGAAGTGCCTGGCGCTCTCCCTTGTGCCTTCTGCCATAGAGGAGTACCACAAGGAGGTTTCAGGCTACCTTATAGGGAGCAACGGCAGCCAGGCGAGCAGGCTGAAGGTGATATCCGCGTACCCCATCCAGAGCGACATAAAGAAGAGGACGTGGGTAATGCACGGGAACGAGTCCGCAGTGAAGAGGATAAACGGCCTCATGAAGACGATGAACATGAAGCTGATTGGAGGCTTCCACACGCATCCGCTGGGGCCCAGCAGACCGAGCGCATCGGACGTGGAGTTCATAAGGGAGCGCCTTGAAGAGTATGCCCTTCCGCACTGGTTCGAGCTCATCATGTCCGTGAAGAAGAAATACTATTCCAGCCCGCAGGATCCGGGCTGGGGGATGAGGAATTACCACAACAAGATAGGGATGACCATCAAGCCCACGCCCTGGATGGGTTTTGACGTGACGCTGTCGGGTTTCTGGGTGAGGACGAAGGGAAGGCTGAAGGAGGCCACCATCTGGTCCTCCAAGAAGAGCAGCTTCTGAACGCTAGCCGGGTTTTTTCGCAAGGAACCTCCTCGCGGGCTCGAGCACCTCTGCGAGGTGCCTTGAAACCGCCTCCTTGAGGTCCTGCGGGTGGAGGCCCCGGGCGTATGCTGATTCGAGCTCCTTGACGCTCGAGAACTCCGCGTCCCCGCCGTACTTCCTCGGCCTCTCCACAACAAAACGCTTCACCTTCGGGAAGATTATGAGCCTGGCCATCGAGAAGACAGGGTTCTCCTCGCCCATGACTTTGGGGGGGCAGAACGCGCCTGAAATCTTCTTCCTCATGCTCCCGGGGCTCTCGTCTATCCTTATCATGGTTTCGGGCTTGCTGGAGGACATCTTCCCTCCGGTGAGGCCTGCAAGGTCCTCGTGATGGATTGAGACTGGTGGGGCGTGGCCGAGGGAAGGGAGAAGCTCCCTGGCGAGCATGTGTATCTTCCGCTGGGGCATGTCGCCTGAAGCTATGTCTGCATTGAGGTGCTTGATGTCGGCCGCCTGCATCAGGGGGTAGAGCACCTGGGCAACGTGCGGGTTCTCCTCCCCGCGTCCAATCACATCCATGGCCCTCCTCGCTCTCGCGAGCCTTGATTTCAGGGAGAGCTTCAGCACGTCTTCAGTGTACTCCCTTCTGAACTGGAACTCTGAGCCGAGGACTGGCCTGGCTTTCCGGGTGTCCAGGCCGAGCGCACGGAAGCAGCGCTCGTATGACCTGGCAGTCTTCCTTATGTCTTCCATGCTGCCCTTCTCGTTGAGCCATGCGTGGATGTCGGCGAAGAGGATCGTCACTTTCAGGCCGGCCTTCTGGAAGTCAATGAGCTTGTTGAGCGCTATCATGTAGCCTATGTGGACCGCGCCCGAGCCGCTGGGCTCGAATCCATGGTAGACCACAGGCTTCCTCCCGCTGTCCAGGAGCCTTCCGAGCTCTTCCGGAGTGAGGACTTCCTTGGCGTTCCTCGTGATGAGCCCGAGGCGGGACTCGGAGTCCATGAGTATGTTTGTAGAGGGTGATTTAAATCTGGGGCTCCGAGAAGGGCAATTTAAATCCCGAATCCAAGGGGTTTCCATGGCGCACGTGGAGCTGCCCGAGCCGCTGGGCTCGCTGTTCAGGGTAGAGGAGAAGGCCGTGACCAACGTGTTCGGGCCGCCCGGGGCAGGAAAGACGAACGTGTGCATGCTCGCGATGCTGGACTGCATAAACCGACTCGGGGGGAGCGTGACTTACATCGACACTGAAGGCGGGTTCTCCTTCGACAGGCTCGCCCAGCTGATGCCGAACTACAAGCTCGTCCTGAGCAAGGTGAACCTCCTTGAGCCAAAGGACTTCAGGGAGCAGGGAAGGATGATTAGGGGCATCGAGGGGACGGAGCTGGTGATAGTGGACTCGCTGTCCGCGCTGTACAGGCTGGAGTACGCGGAGGCGGACCATAGGAAGCGGGGGGAAGTGAATGCCCAGATAATGGAATCCAACCGCGAGCTTTCCAAGCAGCTCTCGGTCCTCTCCGCGCTCTCGAGGGAGAGAGGCATGCCGGTTCTGGTCACCTCTCACATATTCAAGGCCTGGGACACGGGCAATGAGGATGTGGTCGGCGGGGACTCGGTGAAGTACTGGTCAAAGGGACTGGTTCTCCTGGAAAAAACCGGGCGCTCAGGGGAGAGGAAGGCTACGGTAGTGAAGCACAGGAGTGTCCCGGAGGGGGAGTGCGCGAAGTTTGCTATAGACTCCCAGGGCATAAAGCCGATCGGGTTCAAGCTGCTTTGAACGCGGGGCGGGAATCGGCGAGAATATACGTTTTTTTAAACTCCATTCGACTAACCTTTATCATGCCCATTGAGCGATTCCTTCAGGAGGCGGAGAAGGCAGGGGAGCTCCTCCGGGAAGGGAAGAGGCTTTTCGTGCACCACAGGGACGCCGACGGAACCACGGCCGCGGCGCTGATGATGAGGTTCTTTCCCGGGGAGGCCGTCTCGCTCGAGTACGGGAACCTGGAGCCGGGAATGCTTTTTTCGCTGAAGGAGAAGGGACCCGGCCTGGTGGTGTTCCTTGACCTTGCTATCGACAGGCACCCCGAAGAGGTTGAAGAGCTTGGGAAAGCCTGTCCAGTGCTCGTGATCGACCACCACATAATGAAGAGGGACCTGAACTCCGGGAGGACGCTGTACATGAATCCGCGGATGCACGAAAAAGGGGCATACATCTCAGCGTCCTGCCTGGTTTACCGGCTGCTCGAGAGGATAGGGAAGCCCGTGCAGGGGCAGAAGTGGATAGCCGCGATGGGGGCGATTGGGGACCATGCGGAAGAGGGCTGCTCAGGGGTAATGGAAGGCCTGGACAGGGACAGGTTGGCAGAGGCGGAGAAGATGGTCTCATCCGCGATTTCCGTCAGGGGGGAGAAGGGTGCCGGCAAGGTGCTTGGGCTGCTACTGGAAGCCGGTGGTCCGGAGGACCTGGAGAAAGACCCGCAGCTGGTGAAGTGGAGGAAGGAGCTGGACAGGGAGCTGGATACGATTGTCAGCGGCTTCAGGGAGAAGGGAAGACACTTCCCGGAGAAGGGGGTCTCGATCCTCGAGGTGAGGAGCAAGTACCAGATAAATTCGCTCGTCTCGACTGTCCTCAGCGAGAGGAATCCAGATCTTGTTGTGATAACCATGAGACCCGAGAAGGGCGGCCACAAGCTCTCTCTAAGGAACCAGTCCGGAAGGGTGGACCTTAGCAGAGCAGTGGGCAAGGCGTGTGAGGGGATAGGGAGGGGAGGGGGGCACGAAAAGGCCGCAGGCGCCTGGGTCTCGGACCTGAAGGAGTTCCTCAGGAGGCTCATGGACGGGATTTCCAGCGCATGACCAGGAAAAGATGGTCCTTTTCGAACGGGTCGAGCTCCCTTTTTTCGAGTATACTAAAGCGCTTCTCGAGCTTCCGGGCTTCTTGCCTGTAGATCTCCCTGGGCTGCATGGTCACGTCGATGCTCCTTGCCTTGAGCGCGAGCATGGCCGCGCCTCCGGGCTTCAGGAAGCGCTCGCAGTTGCGGATGAGTATCTCGCCCTGGTCAGGGGCGGCCACGTCCTGGAAGACCACGTCCACCTTCTCCACCCAGCCGTAGCTTCCCGGGAGCTTGGCGTTCGCGAGGATTGGGACGATGTTGCCCCGCCTCGAAGCCACTGGATTGAGATCCCTCATGGAACGGGCAGAGACCTCCACGCCGTAAATCACGCCATCATGGCCTATTATGTCGGAAAAGAACGTTGATGTGTTCCCGTTAGCTATCCCGAGGTAGAGTACATTGGAGCCTTCCGCAAGGGGCCAGTGCTTCAGACCCTTTGCAATGGCCGCAGCGGGCTTGGAGCGGTTCGGATCCCAGACCCGGAACTCCCTTCCCTTCCTCACTATCTCCTCTGAGTGGGAGCGGAAGCCCGGGACGAGGTTGGGAGTGAGGAGCTTTCCGGAATCGCGGTAAATGCCGGGGAAGAGCTGTTCCATGGTTGGAATTGGGAGGGAGGCTTTAATATCTTCTTGCCGGAGTTAAAAATCCCTGTCCTTAGGCCTGCGGGCAGGCGGCTTGGGACGCACACGGATGGGCATGTGTTCCCTGTCGAGAGCGGAATACACTCCAGTGGGATCCTCTCCATTATCTATGAATATCGGTACAGCGCCGTTGAACTCCCTTCCCCTTTCTTCTATTTCGTCAGGACTCCTGAATACACCGTAACGAACAGGATGTTCCAAATGATGCAGATGTAGCGCCAGAGGAAGAGGGTTCTTGGGGTCCCTGCCATCATCCACTACAAAGAAGCAGGACCCGTCATCAGGAAGCTCCACACCTTCCATGAGTTGTGCTATGCGCCTTTCGTTCTCAGGATCAAGATCGTGGATGCTCACTGGCGGATTCTCGGAACCCGCAGCCGAGAGAATTGCCTCCCTGTACAGTTCCTCCATACTGTAAGTCCTGAAAGGGTTGGCTGTTATGAATAGATAATCTTCTGGGTTTGATTTCCATGCCCTGTTCCTGGCGACAAATTCCCTTGTCACGAGAAGAGGGATTTTCACATCGTCCAGACCTTCGTCCACAACCACTACTCTGCGCCCGTCCGTCTGTTTCTTCTTGTACCCTTCCACGCTTTTGCCTCTCATATAGAGAGGGGCCACCACTGGGCAGCGCGCGGATGTTTCCACGTAAACAATCGTCCCTATTTGCATTGCATAGGGCATTCCTGAAGGTATCACACCGTAAACGGTAATTTCGCTGCCCCCGGCCCAATCGGGGATTTTTTCTCTCGCGATCCTGTTGAAATCCACCAGCCTCCTTTCCCTGCTTTCCCTTAGCACTGACATAATGATCACCTGCCCCCTATGAGTCTCTCATATACGCTTCTTTGCGGAGGACGTGTTTGGTCTCTTGGTTTGCGAGTGCCTGAAGGGAATATGGATTTCACGATAGTCAGCAATCTACTCTTCCTGGGAGCGTTTATTCCAATTCTTTCGGAATACTCCCGCATGTCCATTTTTACGGGGGAAAAATCGAAGCTCACGTAATCGGCAAGCCCCCTCATGTCGAAAGCTGCAGCCAAGAGGTAGCTGTCCATTTCCATTTCACTGCCATGTCTCTCAAGCCACCGGTACAATATCACGGCATCGGTTCCGCTAGCGAAGATGTCGTCATATCCTATCCCAACAATCTCCCCCGCATCCTTTCTCATGGACACTGAGGACTTTCTAACATCATTGACTGAGGGGGAAGTAATGCGCATCCTTTCCCTGTCCCTCCTTACGGGGTGGGTTCTAACCGGAGCCATTTCACCTAGATAGTCGAAGAATTCAGCCCCAACATAAGCGCCGCCCGTCTCCATCGGAAGACACACGAATCCTGCTGCTGGATAATCCCGGTGAATCTCCACGGCAACTTCCCTCGAACGCCTGTGAAAATCCTCTGGGGTTATTTCATTGGGTCCCTTTCTGTACCTACCCGACACTTCAAAGGCCATAGCAATCACTCCAATATCCTTATGGAATCTATTATCTTGTTCCCACTCCTGTCAAGGCCCTCTACAATGCACGTAACGTTCCCCTGGCCCGCGTCCGCCAGCATACTGTCAAAGTTCTGGGTAAGCGCAAGCACTGCTGCACGTATGCCCCTTGTCCTCATGCCGCCCAGCAGCAGGATTTTCTTCCCTTTGGCAAAGGGGTTGTCCATTTTTGCCACGACGCCTATCCAAGGTTCTGAGTAGCGCTTGCTGGTGGCCACTGAACAGAGATTTCCCTCCTCCAAATTGAACTTGACCGGGAGCGAATCGTTGAGCTTGCATATTACGGTATTGTTCTTGGCATTCCCGAGCAGTATGAGGTTCCCCTTAAGGTCTTCTTTTTTGACATCCACATCGAACTTGTAGGAGGAGGTCTGGATATCTGTCACGAGGTTTCCGAGGAGTAGGGCCAGGTCGAATGAGTGCGCACCGTCCGAGGAGGCAGCATCATGTTTTCCGTGGGGGTATGGATAACCCATCACTATCTTCGCGTTGAGCTTGCCGTCTTCGATGAATGGATGGAAGAACCTTGAGAGTCGTATTCTCTTTGCAGTGTCCCGCGCCTCGGAGGGGTTGCGGAACGCGGAGCCGCTGTCGTACAACTTCGCCGAGACCACCGGAGAGACCGCATCGTATATCTTGGCTGTCATGCCGAAGCGCTTCTCGCTGCGGAGGAGCCTTACCATGCCGGAGGACTCGAGCTTTCGGAGGTGGTAGTATATCTTCTGCTCGTGCTCGCCCAGGCTGCGAGCTATGTCCAGGGCGCATCCCGGGTTTTTCGCGATCTCCCTCACTATTTTCAGGGAGAGCTCGTTGCTCAGGATGCCAAGGCTCTTTGGATCGAGAACGAGCGATTCGTATGCCTTTCTGCCGTTGCTGCCTTCCTCGAGCAGGATGCTCTTCATACCCTCACCCCCGGAAAATTCTGGGGTTAGTAATTGGCAACCCCATTTAAAAACTTGAGCGTCAGCTTTATAAGCATTTTATAATTATTTTCTAAATAGAATGTATTTTTCCTTGACAGGAAAGGCTCCAGGTATTTAAAGGTTTTCTCTTTCCATGGACACCGTTGAGGAGCCGGGCTTAATAGGCGCTTTTAAACCGGACGCTTCAGTAATTACATACCCTCATACCCTGGGGGAGACTCAGATGCTTTTTGAGTCTCTGAAAGGCGCGGGCCCCCCTTAAAAGCCCGCGCCCCTCCCCCACCATCAGCAAGGGTATGGAGAAGACAATGCGTGATGACAATAAACGCGAACAGAGAACTCACGAGAAGTCTGCCGGCTTCGGTGCAGAACCAATAGCCATGGGAATTTGTTTTTCGGCAGACGATGCCGTTGCATGGCATTCAATGGGGCGGGTGATTGCAGTGAAAACTTATAAGCGCACGAAGCAATCATTACCCCCCAAGGACGGAATATGGAAAGGAAGAAGACAGTTTCAATAATCGCGACCGGAGGCACAATAGCCAGCGGAAACACAGAGGGAGGTCTGAAGCCGACATACAAGCTGGAGGAGATGCTCTCGGCCGTGCCGGAGATACACGACTTAGCAAACATAAGGACGCTGCAGCTGATGAACAAGGACTCCTCGGACATGGCCCCAGCGGACTGGATAAAAATCGCGGTGCAGGCTTACAAGGAGCTCCAGTGCTCGGATGGGATAGTGATAACCCACGGGACAGACACCATGGCCTACACATCCTCGATACTCAGCTTCATGCTCCGGAACCTGAAGAAACCGGTCATCCTGACGGGCTCCCAGAGGCCCTGGGGGGAGAAGATCACGGACGCCAAGAACAACATCATTGATGCGGTGAACGTGGCCGCGAAGGGGGAGAAGCACGGAATACGGGGCGTGAACATAGTCTTCCACGGGAAGATAATCAAGGGGTGCAGGGCAAAGAAGTCCAAATACCTGGAAAGGAACGAGCTGGACGCTTTCGATACTATAAACTACCCCCTGATAGGACTGATAAAGGCAGGCCACATCGTCATGAATCCCATCATAATGGCCTCGAATAAGAATGTGACATCCAGGGGAGAAACGAAGCTCGACACCAAGATTGACAACCGCGTCTTTGTCCTGATGCTCACCCCGGGGTTCAACCCGGAGCTTCTGGACAGCATAAAGGAGAAGACAAAGGCGATAATAATCCAGGCGTACGGGCTGGGGGGGATGCCCATACATGGGAAGGAGACGCTTGTGCCGAAGGTGAAGGAATGGCTGGAACAGGGGAAGATCGTGGCGGTCACCTCGCAAGCGTGCTATGAGACTGACCTCGAGCAGTACGAGGTGGGGAGGAAGTTCATGAAACTTGGGGTCATTCCCACACTGGACATGACCCAGGAATCGGCATACACGAAGCTGATGTGGGCGCTCGGGCACAGGAAGGACCTCGAGTCGGTCAGGAAGATCATGTGGAAGAATTATGTGGGAGAGATATGGCCGCTGAACGGGAACAATGGGAACGCGAGGACAGTGGACATAATGGGGGAGATGGCCAGGTACCACGAGCTGACGAGGAGGCTGTACGAGAGCAACACCCAGCTCATGGAAGTGATGGGGTTCCTCTTCTCCAAGATAAAGCACTCCTCCCCACACTGACTCAGAGTTCGGGGGACGAGAGGCTTATTATCGTCTGGGTGTTCTCGACGCCGTCGATGTTCCTGAGCTCGTTTATCACGAAGTCGTTCAGCTCCTCCATGTCGCTGACCCTTGCCTTCATTATCAGATCCGCGCCGCCGGTGACTATGTGAATCTCCTCAACGCAGGGAAAGGATCTTATCTTCTTCGCGAGTTCTGCCTGGGATATGCGCTTTCCGGACGAGGTTATGTAGCTCACGGTGACCAGGATGAATGCGAGTATCCCCTTGCCGAGCTTCTTGTGGTCCAGGACGGTCGTGTAGCCCTTTATGACGCCCCGCTTCTCGAGCTTCTTTATCCGGTTGTGGACAGTGGTTATGGGGATGAGGGTTTTCCTGGATATCTGCTGGGAGGTGAGCTTTGCGTTGTCCGAGAGGAACCCGAGTATCTTCATGTCTTTGGAGTCCAGCTTCTTCATTGTTGATTTTTTTACTTCATATTTAAATAACTTTGTTGTTTTTTTTCGTTTGTTTTAGGTTTATGGATAAATTATTCCATTGATTCTATTGAACTTTATTCTGTTTTTTATTATTTTATTTGAATTAAATTCCATGGTATTTGATTTTTTTGGTTTTTTGTTTTGAATTATTGTATTTTTTACCGTTTTTTTACATATTAATTTATATAGAAGGCTTACAATCCTAACGCAGGGAAGAATATGGAAGCAATAGCTTGTAATCTCTGCAAGGAGCCTGCTTGGAACTTCATGTGCATGGACTGCGTAGCCAGGGACATAAGGAAGTTCCTGCCAAAGAAGCTTACAATGGGTTTCCAAAGGTTTCATGAGAACTTCTATCACCACTTCGATTCTCCCCAGCTGGTCCTGAACGGAGCGGTTTACTGCATGAATTGCAGGTCGACCAAGGAGTCCCCAATATGCCCGAACTGCTACATTAAGGAAGCGTACCAGTGGCTCGAGGAGAAGGATAAGAGGCTCGCGAAGAGGTTTCTGAAGCTCTTCTCCTTTGGGGGGCCAATAGACTTCCGCTCTGACTCGGAGGCGCCAGTTGAGGAGGAATTTGGGGTGTGCGACGAGTGCGGGGAATACACGGAAGAGCTGGTCATGGTGAACGGCGAATGGGTGTGCAAGGAATGCGCAGGCTACAGGGAATAGGCCTCCTGGCAGGGAGAAAAAGAGGTGATGGCATGGTTGAAAAAGAGGCAGAATTTGGTGTTTGCGACGAATGCGGGGAATACACCGAGGAGCTCATGCTCATGGAAGGGGCATGGATATGCAAGAAGTGCTCCCATATATTCTAGGGTCCGGGGTGTTCTGTGGTTGTCAGGGAAGAGAGAATATTGCGATAGAAATCAAGGGCATTTTCCTTGAAGGGGAAGCGGAATTCCGTCACGATGGGGCCGTCCCTGAAATCAACCCTGTAGGGGCCTCCCGAAACCTCTGCGAGCGCGAGGGAATAGCCGTCCTTGAACGTTTCCTGCTTCAGGTACTTGAGCAGCATGGTACACTTCCATTTTTATTTTCCGGAGGGTTTTTTAAAGGTTTTCCAGCGCTTTTTAATCCATGGAGGGGAAGAATGTTCATGGATTACTCGAGGCTCGTGGAGGCGTACGAGTCGCTGGAGAGAGAGGGCTCGAGGCTGAAGAAGGTGGAGGTGACTGCCCGACTTTTTGGGGACGCGCCTGCCAGGGAGCTCGAGAAGGTCGTGATGCTCGTGCAAGGGAGGGTTTTTCCCGCATGGAGTGAGAAGGAAGTCGGAATAGCGAACCAGCTGATCGCTAAGGCGATCTCCCAGGCTTCCGGGTTCCCGGAAAAGGAGGTAGGGAAGCGGTTCAGGGATTCGGGGGACTACGGGCTCGTTATCGAGGGAATCATTGGGAAGAGGAAGCAGCAGACGCTCACGAGGAAGAAGCTCACCGTGGAGAAGGTCTTCGGGAACGTGCAGAGGATGGCAGAAGTGGAGGGGAAGGGATCGGTGGACAGGAAACTCTCCATGGTGGCGGAGCTTTTTTCTTTCGCGACCCCGAAGGAGGCAAAATACATCGCGAGGACCGTGCTCGGGACGCTCAGGATAGGGGTGGCGGAGGGGGTGGTCAGGGACGCGGTGGCGAAGGCATTCTTCTCGGACATCGTGTGGGGGAAGAAGGCGATCGAGC
>CAZMBQ010000001.1:21654-24878 GCA_964564705.1 uncultured archaeon | reverse complement strand
AAATAGTCCCTGAAACCGTTCCATTCTGCCCTGCATTATGTGTTTTTAGTTCCAAATCTCCCATGCACTTCACACACAAATCCAGGCATTTGCCCGGCAAAGAGTCCGGGAATTTTTTCGCGCGGAAACATTGGTTGTAAACACTTCGGAAAAGTGTTTATAACACTGTTATACTCATTTATATGCCAATTCCCCCAATAATACAATCATCACTAATATCGAAATCCAAGGATGATATTTAATGCCAAATAATAGTGATGGTTTAGTAAGGGAAAGAATACTTGAAACAATCAAAACCCACCCTGAGGGACTCACAATCCGCGACATTGCCTCCGACCTCGGGATGCACAGGCAGACAGTCACGAAATACGTGCTATTCCTCGAGGGTGCCGGAACAATCCACAGGAGAAGGCTCGGCTCCGCGACTCTCCACTACCTGGATTCCCAATACAGTTCACTCCAGAAAAAAAAGAATACAAATCCGGTTTCGAAATCCAGCCATCCAGCCGAGGCAAGGGAAAGAATACTTGAAACAATCAAAACCCACCCTGAGGGACTCACAATCCGCGACATTGCCTCCGACCTCGGGATGCACAGGCAGACAGTCACGAAATACGTGCTATTCCTCGAGGGTGCCGGAACAATCCACAGGAGAAGGCTCGGCTCCGCGACTCTCCACTACATGAAAGCCAGCTATGACAATCTGGCTTCTCCTTCCAGGAAGACGAAAGGAGGTGAGAGGGAATGAAAGCCCGGACGCTTCTCACCAGAAGAAACACTTTCGCAGCAACCATGTCAGTGGCTGCTCTCGCCCTGCTCCTCCAGTTGGTGGTGTTCCCGACCTTCCATTCAGAATCCTTCATAAAGGATGACCTGAACGTGATAGGCAGCTTCAAGAAGAGCGAGATAATCCTTCCCGAAAGCAGCATAGAGACAGAAGACAGGATAATAATAAGCGGCCGGCAATACCCAATCGACAGGGAGATTATAGAAGACATAAGGATAACTAAGGAAACCTCGGAGGAAGACGGCCTGACAAAGGTCAATTACTTCTTCAAGAACATCGGGAAGACGAGGGAGATCCGTTTCGTGTGGGCGAGTGAGCTCGACAGAAAATACGACAGGGCAGGCCCTTTCCCACTTTCCGAGGCTTTCTCCACTACTGTACCTGAGCTGATCCTTTACTCCGGCGGCGAGGAGGCCTATTACCTCACGTTCAATGATATGGTGAATTCATTCGGCGGCGTGGCACTGGATTACAGTCCCAAAACGAGGCTCCTCAAGGCAACCTCGGAAAGCGTGGTGCTGGGTCAGGGCGAGGAGCTTCTCATGGATCCCGGCGGCGGAATCCCAAGCAGGCTGGGACCCTCACAGAGGCCAAGCGTCCACCGGGGAATTCCCGAAGGTGCCGAGGTCGGGGAGAACTATGAAAGGTTCTGCGTGAATGGGATTTGCACGGTTTCCCTTTATGTGGAACAGAAGTACTGGAAGGACCATATCGGCAGGTGGAGCCGTCTCGATGTCTCCCTCGGAACGCAGGGATGCGATTCCGGCTACCAGTTTTGTTCCAAGGGCCTTTACGAGGTCCACATGAAAAGCCTTCCAAATTCCCCCGGCAGCATAAGATACAATGCCCGCGGGACCTCATTCGAGTTCAGTCCGTATTCCCTTGATTACTCCTCCATTTCAGGCCAGAGGGAGCAGGTGGCCTCGGTCCAGGAGTCCGCGGCTGTTGTCAATGGAAACATGATAAAATACCCTTCGGTTTTTCTGGAAACAGTGGATATTACATACACGTCCCTACCGAGCTCGCTGAAGAAGGAAGTGGTTCTGAGTGAGAGGCCGACCCAGCCCTCTTCATCCATGCGGCAGGCCGGAACAACGCTGGACATGGTCTTCGAGATAGATTATGGTGATAGCATTGGAATATGGCCCGGCGGTTCCGCCTGGAACAAGGCATCACCACAATCCAGGAAAGGCGAAGTGGAATTCAAGGATGCGGGCAGGACCCTTTTCACACTGGAGAAGCCCCTTGCATACGACAGCAGCGGCAATTACAGGGAGATAGAATACGAGTTCACGGCTGCGGAAGGGCGTCAGTTCCTCACCATAAAGACCCCTTATGAATGGCTGTTCAGCCCAGAAACCATCTATCCGGTTCGAATAGACCCCACAGTGACTCTGGAAGACAACAACAACAGCTGGGACGGACACGTGTGGTCCAGGGGCGTTTCCGCATGCGACTTCACCCAGTCAGGAGTCGCGGACACCCCGTACCAGATGCAAATAGGAAAGAAAAAGTTCACCTCGCCTCAGACATACCGCGAATGCAGGAGATCCGGTGTGATATGGAACATAAACTTCATCCCTGACTCAGCGGACGTGACGGAAGTGGTGACACAGCTATACAGCACTGCAACAGGAACCGAAGGCAACAACGAGCTGACATTCTACGGACTGGAGCAGAACAATACGGACTACGACACGAACTACGAGGACTTCTTCACTGACATGGGCAACGGCTCCATCTTCTACACTTACACGGTCGCGGACAGCGAGAACTACCTCACATTCACCTCCAACGCCTCTGCTGATATGGAAAGCAAGCTGCAGGCCGGTCTGGAATGGTGGGGCTATTCCATGAAGTCGGTTGAAACCGCCGACACCACCACCGCGGAATACCAGCAGTACAACACAGAGGAGGCCCTCTCCGATCCAACACATCCCATTCTAAACATAACATACTCTCTCGATTCCACTGCACCGGAAATAACCATTGACTCCCCCCAGAACATAACATATTCTGAGAGGGAAATAGATCTCGACGTCTCGGCCGACGAGGAAATTGACACTTGGAAATACCAGTACAACGGCAACGGAACCAACACGACCTTCACCCCAAACACCACGATAATCGCAACGGGAATAGACGGGTCCAAGAACATGACGGTCTGGGCCAGCGACCTTGCTGGGAACGAGAACGGGATAAGCAGGTACTTCACTCTCGATACACTCTCGCCTACAATAGCGATGCACTCCCCTAACAACGCCTCCGCGATTTCAGGAGAGCACTTCATGGAACTCAATTCCACGGTCTCGGACAACTCCACTTTCGATTTGGAAATCTACGGTCACAATTCCACCCCCGACAACACACACCTTCTTTACAGGGCATCTGAGGTCTCCAGCGGGAATTTTAAGTACAACTGGACAGCCAAACTCCT
>CAZMBQ010000001.1:18433-21644 GCA_964564705.1 uncultured archaeon | reverse complement strand
GGACAGCGACTACCTGCTACTGGTGCACATGGACAACAACTCCGAATTCGGGGAGGATGGCACAACCGTTTATGACTTCTCGGGAAACGGGAACAACGGCACCATGGGGGGATCAGGGAATTCGATTAACACCACTGGAGGCAGGTTTGCTGGGGCGTACCAGGGAGACGGCTCCACGGGACAGAGGATAGGGTTCGGCGACAACGATGATCTAATAGGCAAGCAGGACATGACATACTTAGCATGGATGAACCCGGCAGACCTTTCCGGCACAGAGACAATAATAAGCAAGTACAAGACAGCCACCCCAATCACAGGATTGCAAATAAACAAGGAGGACAGCGACCTGAACATAAAGACAGATGCAGACTCGTTTACCATAAGTGGATATTTCACCGGGGAGATAGGGAACTTTGTTTTCATGGCAGTCACAATGACAGAAGACGGAGATATCCTTGTATATAAGAATGGCGTCCTCTATGATAAGTCTACCTATTCCGCGATCACTGACAATGGAAATAACTTCTTCATAGGTTCAACCCTCGTTGGAGTTGACCATTCGAACAATTGGAACGGATTGATAGACGAGGTCGCAGTAATAAACAGGAGCCTCACTTCCCGGGAGTTGAAGGAGCTTTACGGCCTTAAGAGCGAGATTTATCACTGGAGGGTGAATGCCACCGATTCCCTGGGGAACACCGCCTCCATCCTCTACCAATTCGAGATGCAGTCCACACCAGATTATCCACATGACCAGTCTCCACCACACACGGTCAAATTCACTTTCCCGACCCCAGGCAATGATTCCTACGAGTCTGAAGACCACGTATTCGTCAACTCCACCGCCACGGATTCCGGAGCCGCTCTCGACACATGTCTGCTGGAATGGAATGACGGCTCCCCCGAGAACTTCACAATGACCATGTATGCCAATGATAATATGAGGAACGTCACGTGCCATCTCAACAAGACCGGCCTCTCGGACGGAACCTACCGCTTCAGGGTGTGGGCAAACGATTCCGCGGGAAACCTCAACGTCTCTGAAGAAAGGTGGGTCAACCTCGACACGGCATTCCCTTCAGTCGCAATAACCTCCCCCACCAATACCACATATACAACAGCCACGATCAACTTCAACGCCACCGTTCTCGAGGACAATGCGGGCTCCGGTCTGCTTCAACTGACCATGCTCAGCACAGGCCAGTCAGGCATGAACTACACTCTCACCAACCGTTCCGGAGACTGGGGCTACACGAACCTCTCAATCCCAGACGGAACATACGAGGCACAGTTCATGGTGAACGACACGGCAGGAAACATGAACAATACCGAGTCAGTCACGTTCACCGTCGACACGACCCCACCCACAGTGACCGTAGATTCCCCCGAAAACACGACCTATGCCACGACCACCATAAACCTCAACGTCTCAGCCGACGAAGCAGTGGACAGCTGGTGGTATGAATACAACTCCAACGGAACCAACACGACCTTCACTCCAAACACAACCTTCATTGCAACAGGAGGCGACGGATTCAAGAAAATGCAAATATGGGCAAATGATTCAACAGGAAATGAGAACTCCGACACAGTTTACTTCACGGTCACCCATCCAAGAATGGACATAGACATAATATATCCAGTCACCAACATCAACGTGACCCAGAACCAGTTCTTCAACTTCACTGTCAACGTGACCTGCAGGGACAACAACTGCGGAACAATAAACGTGAGCCTCGACCCCACACAAACAATGACAATAACCACGGGATCGACCGGTGAAAACAATAACAAGGGATGGTACGGCGCAGGCTCTGGATCCCCACCCAAAGATCCGGCAGACCCCGGAGATGCTGGCTACACGGAGTATGACGAAACCAGATATAATAATATAGATACTGATGATGCCAATAAAAACGATTGGCTTTCTCTGAACAGCGGCTATGATTTATGGTACAATTTCTCGATAAATGTCTCTAAAAACAGCATAACGGAAATCAATGTCACGTGGATCGGCTATGACAATCCAATGATGTCGAATTCCGGCGATTTGTATTGGTGGAACCACACAGATTCTACATGGAACCACTGGGCGGACCTGGCACACAATCCAAAAACAACCCATACAACATCGTTCTCCATAGATTCCATCAACGTTGATGAATACGTTAGTGATGGTGGAAACATGCACATAGGAGTCCATGGAGGCAATGACATGGGCAAATGCCCGCTGGTTTTCTCGAAGACAGCAGAAGGCGACCATTTCGAATTCATGCTCTTTGGCGTTTACGAGAAACAAGGAGACTATAATTCAAGCATTTTGGACATTAGGGTGGGAGAAGAAAGCGACGGATATCTGTATCTTAATCTCGAAAAAGAAACAAACGAACTGGAAATATTAGGATTCCCATATGAGGTATTTCATTTGGACTTTATGGAATTAAGAGTTATTGACACACCAGTTGGCGGACCCGAATCAGCAAAAGAAATAATATACAATCTTCCATTGAAATATTCTTCTGCTGGATTTAATCTGATTAACAACGCAGACAATAAATACTATGAAATAAAATCAAGAGAAAATATAAGTCTGATATTCGAAGAAATCCCGGAAAAGAAATTCTTGTATTCAAGAAAAATGCAGCTTGTCTCGAAAGGATGGCTCGAAATATTCAAAGAGACAAAGGCAATGTCATACGAGGAACCCTGGAATCAGTCAAAGTATTTTGTTTGGTTAAATAAGACAAAAAGAGAGCAGGGTGGGAAAATCACTGAAATAGTGGAGGATAAGAATTTATCTTTGTCCAATTACCCATACGAAGAAGACTACGAATTTGTAGGTCACAACACGATGTATGAATATTACGTTGAACTTAAAGTCACTTATACCGAAGGTGAAGAATCCTCTCCCAAGGGGCTCATATCCGACACCCAAGGAGCAACACCATTCTACACCAACGAATCCAACCCAAGAACAACCATCTCACTCAATGAAGACCAATCCCAATCAATCACCTTCTGGGTGAATGTTACAGGAGATGTAGACACAACACACACATTCTTTGCCTACTCAAACTTAACTTCAGATCTCTCCATAAACAACATTACAGGAACAGTCGATATAACAATAGTAACAGCCGACACAGAACCACCCAAGGTCACGATAACCAGCCCATCAGCCGGAAACACCAGCAGCTCGGTCACGAACTTC
>CAZMBQ010000001.1:0-18333 GCA_964564705.1 uncultured archaeon | reverse complement strand
CAACTGGGGCTACACCAACGCAAGCATGCCCGACAACCGCTACACCGCCCAGTTCCTCCTAACAGACCAGGCAGGCCTCACCAACTTCACCGAGTCAGTCATCTTCACTATTGACACCACTCCCCCAAGCGTCAGCGAAGTGGCAGCTAACGACACCACCGTCTTCTCCACACAGATAATAAGAATCAACGCAACAGTCACAGACACCAACCTCAACCCCTCCACCATAGTCGCATCAGGAGACTCAGGAGCAACCAACGTCTCAATGACCCTACTCTCAGGCGGCGTCTACAGGACAGACACCACCGCCTCCGCCCTCGGCTGCGCAGCTGACGGCGAGTGCACGGTCACCGTCTACGCCAAGGACGCGGCAGGAAACCAGGCCCAGGACACAACAGCCATAAGCGTGGACGGAACAGCCCCACTGGTCACGATAACCAGCCCATCAGCCGGAAACACCAGCAGCTCGGTCACGAACTTCAACGCCACCGTCCTCGAAGACAACCCCTCCACTGGAACGGTCCAGGTAACCCCCGACGGCCAGTCCCCATCAAACTACACCCTGACCAACCGCTCCGGCAACTGGGGCTACACCAACGCAAGCATGCCCGACAACCGCTACACCGCCCAGTTCATAATAGACGACACGCTTGGAAACACCAACAACACGGAATCCGTCACATTCACAGTGGATTCCACCCCACCCTCAGTGACGCCACTCTTCCCAATCAACGCCACAACCACAACCCAGAACACGGTCACATTCAATGCCACAATCTCAGATACCGGCACAGGAATAAGAAACATGACCTTAATAATAGACGGAATACAAAACCAGACCAACACCTCAGGAATCTCAGGAATATATGAGTTCACCCTGAACATTTCCAATGGCATGCATAACTGGTCAGTAATTGCCCATGATTATGCAGGAAACTCCAACCAGTCAGAAACAAGGCAGATTTCCATAAATCCGCTCGTCAACACAGAACCCCAGACAACCCAAATTTCAATAAACTCAACGTCTGCAGGGAATTACACCACAGGCAACATAGAGTGCTATACCACAGGGAGCGATAACGAATCGTCCTCGCTGACAGCCTACTACGAATGGTATCTGGACGGCGAGAAACACTCCTCCGGATCCCTTGGTATACAGAGAGGCTCTCACGGGATGATAGCAAGGATAATGAACGGGAACACATCCAAGAACCAGGTATGGACATGCTCTGTCTTGATGTCAGACGGTCTGCTGAACGAGACGGAATGGAACAACATATCCATAACAATACGCAACTCCCCACCATCCCCGGCAAGCCCAATGGCATTCAACTCAACCTCGCAGTCACCCACCTTTGCCTTTGGGGACACTGTCACGGTGAAAGTGAACGTAACCGACAGTGACGGTTCCGGCGACCTTTTGTCCGCCCTTCTCAACATAACCTCCCCGACCGGGGCAAGACTCACCAGCGAATCGATGATAATGGTGGATGCAATAGAAGGCGGATTCACGTACGAGTACGATTACGTTGTAGACGAAGACGTGATGGGAACATGGTCAATCAATATTATCACATATGACACCGAAGGCTCTTCAGCAGAAGCCTCGACGACCTTCAGGGTGGGAATAGAGCTGCCCCCCACCCACTCGATCCAGATAAACCTGACCCTCAACGGCACCCAGAACACCGTCCACATACCAGGAACAGGCGAGTTCGCGGCATCCTCCCTCCAGGCAGCCTCCTACACATCCCCGCCGGACTACTACCTCTCCTCCTACCTCAACGGCAACCTCAAGGCCCTGGTATTCTCGGAGAGGAACCCGGTAAGCCTCTCGGTAAGCAGCAACCAGACCCACCACACCATATCGATAACCCAGAACCTCTCCAACTCCAGGACGTTCCTCGTCTTCACCCAGGGAGACAGGGAAACCGTCCCCGCAAGGATCCAGGCGATAGAGGCAGGCACCTTCCTTTCCCAGGTCTCCCCCTCCTTCGCGTACACTGCAGGACCTGCCCCCAGGCCAAAAATATCAGTCGGTTACGATAAAATAGATATAGAAAGCAACCTAACAGTAAGAGGAAGGGAAATAAGGCTTATAGTGGAGAACATAGGAGTAATTGGAGGCAAGGAGGTGGTGAGGATTGAAGAAGTCTGACAAGTCAGGAATCGCGGCACTGTCCCTCATATCCCTGCTGGTGCTCGCGGCAATGCTTGGCCTTTCCAGGAGCCAGGCAACCCACCACTCGATCCAGATAAACCTGACCCTCAACGGCACCCAGAACACCGTCCACATACCAGGAACAGGCGAGTTCGCGGCATCCTCCCTCCAGGCAGCCTCCTACACATCCCCGCCGGACTACTACCTCTCCTCCTACCTCAACGGCAACCTCAAGGCCCTGGTATTCTCGGAGAGGAACCCGGTAAGCCTCTCGGTAAGCAGCAACCAGACCCACCACACCATATCGATAACCCAGAACCTCTCCAACTCCAGGACGTTCCTCGTCTTCACCCAGGGAGACAGGGAAACCGTCCCCGCAAGGATCCAGGCGATAGAGGCAGGCACCTTCCTTTCCCAGGTCTCCCCCTCCTTCGCGTACGTATCAGAGCCGAAAAATCCCATAAAGCTCCTCCTTAAGTACAGCGACATAGATCTGAAAGGAAATTTCACGTTCCGCAGCGGGGTTCACGAAATGACAATCCAGAGCAACAAGACCGGGGGCAGGAAAATAGTGATAATAAACGAGACCATAAGGGAGTGACAAAATGAAAAAAGTTCTTGCTGGAGGAAGGTTCAACGCAATACACCCGGGGCACATACACTTCCTGAAAAAGGCAAAGTCCCTGGGAGACTTCCTTGTGGTCGTGGTCGCCAGCGACAGTACCATAAGGAACGCCGGGAAGAAGGTCGTCTTCCCCCTAAACGAGCGGAAGAGGATGCTCGAATCCATAAGGTTCGTTGACAGGGTCATCCCCGGCCGCGAAATAATGGGGGAAATGGGATACATGAAAGTGATAATGAAGGAGAAACCGGACATCATATCACTAGGTTACGACCAGGAACTGGGCCCCCGACTGCTTGAAGAGCTGAAGAAGTCCGACCTGAAGGTGAAGATAAAAAGGATAGGCAATTACATGGGTTACAGCACGAGCGGTATAATCACTCAGAGTCAGTAAGTGAACTCGGCCGGGTCGATGCAGCCGCAGAAATTCTCACTGCTCGCAGAGCATATCTCAGAACTCTCTGTCTGTGCAACGTAATACCCCATCCCCCCATATGTCATGAACCACATCACGACCACACCGGAACCTGAACCCTCCTCTATCCTGCCCATTGCTCCCGTATCCGTGGAAATCGGAAGGTCATCCAGATCTCCTGCGGCAGCAAGCAGCGTTATCACGCTTTCGCACCCCTCCGGAACCTCCTCCTCGATTTCTTGCAGTCTTCCCACTTGTTCGGAGATGCTCTCAAGGTCGCTCGCGCTCAAGCCGATGAATGCGAGGAAGCTCTCGCTTATCAGCGGAAACCCACTGAACCCCATAAGAGAGAATGCAGCAAACCCCACGAGCACCACAGAACCCGCTATCTTGAGCGGATCCCTCCACCCGAGAAGCCTTTTAGGCACCCCTTCCGACTTCTCTATCCTCCTGCGGATGTCCTTTATCCTGTTGTTGAGGGCAGGAACATTAATCATCCTAAAGCTCACCAAATACATCCCAGCCAGCAGCACCAGGGAGGAGATCAGCGAACCTGCAATTATATCCGTCCTGAAGAGCTGATAAAATCCCTGGCTGAGCGAGGGGAGAAACCCGCGCAGCGCTATCCCCCCAAGCATGCTCAGTAGGCCCATCAGGATCCTTGCCCCGAAGTGCGGAAGGAAGTGCATGTATCCCCGGAAGCCTTTCATTGCGATTGAACCGAAGAAAAGAACCCCGAAAACATAAAATGCCAAGTCAGAAAGGAAGAGCATCTCGGGCAGCTGCTCCATGAGCGAGGCGATGTTCCCTGCCTCGGCAAAGCCGACCATAAATATAATTGTGGCGCACAATATTAAAGTATGTTCGAAAAGGGGGTTCGATGCACCGAGTGCGGCAAGAAGCCCGGGAAGAACGATCCCCTCACGAGATGCTCCTGCGGCAGTGCGCTCGAAGTCCTCTTCGACTGCAGGAAGCTGGGAAAGATTGATTTCAGTTCCAGGCCCTTCAACCACTCCAGATACAAGGAGTTCTTCCCTGTGAGCTCTCTCCTCTCCCTTGGGGAGGGAGGCACTCCGGTCACGGAGAGCAGGAACCTCGCGAAGCCGATTGGATTCAACCTTTTCTTCAAGAATGAGGCGCTCAACCCCACCGGATCATTCAAGGACAGGGGCTCATCAGTGGAGGTGGCCAGGGCCCTGGAAGCCGGAGCCAAGAAGGCGGTGTGCGCATCCACCGGCAACATGGGAGCCTCTGTCTCTGCATATTCCGCCCTCAGGGGAATGAAAAGCGTGATACTCGTCCCCAAGGACGCGAGGAAGGTAAAGATGGAGCAGATAATGGCCTACGGTTCGAAGGTCTACCACCTTCCCGGAACATACGGGCAGGCCGCCTCAATCGCGGAAAGCCTCGCAATCAAGAAGGGCTTCCACCTCCTCGGCGACTACCTCTACAGGAGGGAAGGCACGAAGTCCGTGGCCTTCGAACTCGCTGAGCAGGGCAATTGGGACTACGTGGCAGTCCCCATAGGAAACGGAACCCTGATATCCGCCTGTTGGAAAGGCTTCAATGAGTTCAGGAAAGCCGGCCTGCTGAAGCGCCTCCCGAGAATGGTGGGCGTCCAGGCATCCGGATGCTCCCCAATTGCAAGGGCATGGAAGAGCAGTTCCCAGCTAAGGCCCTTCCGGAAGGCAAAGACGATCGCAGCCGCAATAGAGTGCGGCGACCCCCTCGATGGCAGGGGCGCACTCAGGGCATTGAGGGAGTCCAGGGGCTTTGCCGTGCAGGTGTCCGACAGTCAGCTGCTAAGGGCAAGGGATCTGCTTGCAAGGAAGGAAGGCATATTCGCGGAGCCCGCGGGAGCCGCCTCCCTCGCAGGCGTCCTGAAATCAGCTTCCAGCATCCCCAAAGGCAGCCGCGTAGCCTGCGTGGTCACGGGCCACGGCCTGAAGTCCCCCTTCACCGGCATCAGAGGCAAACCAATAAATATACGGGGTTTAAATATTCTAGGTAAAATAAGGATATAGTGGTTTCATGGCAAGGATGTATTCGAGGAAGCGCGGGAAATCCGGGAGCAAGAAACCCCTGAAGAAGAAGGCCCCCTGGGTGACCCACAAGCCGGCCGAGATAGAGGAGCTGGTGGTGAAGATGGCCAAGCAGGGCAACCAGGCAGCCGCGATAGGCATAACCCTGCGGGACCAGTACGGCATCCCCACCACGAGAATAAACGGCACCAAGATTTCGGCCATCCTGATCAAGCACGGCCTCTCTCCCAAAATACCCGACGACGTCTTCAACCTCATGAAGAAGGCAGTAGGGCTCCACGCACACCTCGAGAAGAACAGTAAGGACCATACATCCAAGCGCGGGCTGGAAATAACGGAGTCCAAAATAAGGCGGCTCGCGAAGTTCCACACAAGGAACCGGATCCTCCCGCCTGGGTGGAAGTACAACCTCGAACAGGCAAAGCTCCTCGTGAAATAGCACTCAAACAAGCACCCTCAGATTCTTGCGCGCCGCGCTCCTGAGTATGAACTTGCCCACCCCGGACTTTTTCCTGACCTTTATCTGCCCCTGGCTGCCCACGTGCGCGGTCATCACGTATTCGTCCCCGCCGTAAATGTCCACCTTCTCCCCGGTGAGCGCGGGATCCACGAAAATCATTATGTTCCCTCCCCTCTCACCATGCCTCCATTCAATGTCCTTCTTGAGGGTCTGCTCTACCGGCTCAACGGAGATGTGCATCCCGAGCCTCTCCTCCAGCTTCTCTATGTTCGAGCCCTTCTTCCCGATAAGCCTGGCAATGCTGTCGTTCTTGACCTTCGCCACTATCCTCCCCCCGGAAATGTCTATCTTCACACCCTCATCATACTTCCTGAGCTCCTGGTACACCCTCTCGAGCGCCAGCTCCTTCATGGGGCTCTTCTCCTCCTTGATGGGTATGATGACGTTCTCCTCCCCGTAAGCGTATATCTCGTACTCGAGCACCTTGGTGGCGAAATCCCTCACCTCCACCACGGGCCTCGCGAGGTCCTTCTCGGTCATCCCGGTAGGCACCTTGACCGTTAGCGAGACCTCCAGTACCTTCGCTATCCTCCCCCCTTCCACGTACAGGACAGTGTCAATGACATGCGGTATGACCCCCAGCTCCAGCCTCCCTATGAACCTCTGTATTGCGGCCACGGGCGACGTGGAGTGCATAACCCCTATCATTCCCACTCCGGAAAGCCTCATGTCCCCAAAGACCTTGAAGTCGTGCGTCTTCCTCACCTCGTCAAAAATAGTGTAGTCAGGCCTCACGAGCAGCAGCAGTTCCGAGGTCTTGACCCAGTCCCCGTCCAGTGGGGAGTATTGGGTTATCTCTGGTCCCACCTGGAGGTCCCTGGGCTGCTCAAACGTCTTCACTATCTTCCCTTTTCCTGCAAGGAACTCCGCAACGGCCGTCGCGAAGCTCGTCTTCCCTGCACCGGGCGGGCCCGCTATCAGCATTCCCCCACTCTTCTTGGTCAACCTCTCCTCGAGCTCCGTGTGCAGCCTGTAGTCCTTCAGTACTATCTTCGCGATCGGCCTCACTGCAGTGAGTTCCAGTCCGTCCGAGAATGGCGGTCTCGCTATGGCTATCCTGTACTCCCCCATCTGTATGACGAGGGCGCCCTTCCCCCCCAGTTCTATGAAGGAGTCGTCCTCCACCCTCGCCCTGTGGACGATGTCATCAATTATCCCCTTGAGCTCCTCCTCCTCAGTGGGCTTATTACCTATCTTCACGAGTTCCACGCTCCCGGGCTTTCCCATCTTTGCCATGGGCAATGCTCCGGCTTTCAGGTGAACTGACTGCGTGTTCGGCTTGAAAAACACCTCAATTCCCGGCCTCTTCTTCGCCTCCCTCGGGATGTGCTCCACCGAGACCCCTTCGGCCTCCCCGACCAGGGCCTGCACGTAATCCCCTGTTATCAGTTTCGCCCCTTCCTTCCGCGCGACGTCCCTGATTATTGCGTCTATCCTGCCCTTCTTGGCGAGCTGTATCTCCTCGAGTGTGGGCCTCTGCCCGCTGAACTCTATATTTATCCCGCTCTTCTCAGAAAGCTCCCTTATGCGCTTTATCTCCTCCAGGCCCTCGAAGCCTATCTCTCTCCCCCTCGATGCCTGGGCCTGCAGCTCGTCCAGCACCGCCCTCGGGATTATTATAGCTGCGTTTTTCAGCTTCCCTCCTTTTATCATCCCGGAAATCGTTCCCTGTACAAGGACGCTCGTGTCCGGAACTATGCGGTTCATTATACAAAATAGGGGAGCTTACTTAAATACTGTCCCCACAGGAATGCGTCTCATTTATAAGAGGCCGGAACCAAATAATTACAGCAAATTCTAACAGAAGGTTTTCCCATGGAAAAATTCAGTGTCAAGGTAGAAAATGTCGTTTCCTTCGTATCCCTTGGGAAGAAGATACCTCTGGACAAGCTTGTCTCCGCGATGGAGAACGTGGAATACGAGCCCGAGCAGTTCCCCGGTCTCGTGTACAGAACCACGGACCCCAAGACCGCCGCCCTGATATTCTCCTCGGGCAAGATAGTCTGCACCGGCGCGAAGACCATAGAGATGTCAAAGGAGGCGGTGAGGAAGGTGGTGGAAAGGATAAGCGGCGCAGGGATAATCATGCCCAGGAAATACGACGTGCGCGTGGAGAACATAGTCGCGTCCACGAAGATACATGCGAAGCTCAACCTGGAGGAAATCACCTTCGCCCTCGAGAACGCGGAATACGAGCCCGAGCAGTTCCCGGGCCTGGTCTACCGGATACAGGAGCCGCGGGTGGCTTTCCTCCTCTTCAGTTCCGGGAAGATAATATGCACGGGAGCGCACGGGATGGATGACATACACGCGGCTCTAGACAAGCTCAAGAAGAGGCTAGAGTCGATAGGGATAAAAGTGAAGGCGGTTGCCGACTAGGCGGCCGCATCCTGTTTTTCCGGGAAATCATTTCCTCCTTCCGTCTCTCTGGACACTCTTCCACTGCCAGGCATTGCCGCGGAGCCTCGGGGACTTTCCGAAGCTGCAGGCAGCGCAAACCTTGTGGCTGATGTGGAACGAATGTCGCCCGCACCTCCTGCAGGCAGTGTGGTTCCTCTTGTTCTTCCTTCCCATCGAGGGGGTTCCCTTGGACATTGCAACTCTCCTTCTTTATTCCTCTCGGTAAAGCATTAAAACCTTTTGTATAAAAAGGCGTTCCTCACTTCCCCGGGGATATGTACACTATCGAGTCGCCCCTCAGGAGCACCTTCCCGAGATTCAGCTCCTTCTCCCCCTGTATGTTCGCGTCATCCAGCCATATGTTTATGTGGGAGTCGAATGCCTTCAGGGTCCCTGTTATTATTTCCCCGTTCTTTATCTTGACGATCACTGTCTTCTCGACGGAAGAACCCAGTACGTCCAATGGTCTTTGCATGTTATCTCTTCTTTTTTCCTATTTCGATCATTGTTTAAATATCTATGACCGTTTGTTTTTAAATACTTGCGTACAAGATTTAGAAAGCGTTTGAAAACCCGCAGGGTTAAGCGGCGGTTCGGTGGTCTGATGGTAAAGTGGCAGTTGAGGTCTGGTAGGGCGCCTTCGGGCAGGCGCCTCAGCAGGAACAAAAAGAAGAAGAGGGTCGACAGGGGTTTTGAGTTCCTTGAGACAAGGATAGGCAATAACAGCCGCAGGAGCAAGCGCACGCGAGGCGGGAACGCGAAAGTGCGCATGCTTTTCGGGGAGACCGCGAGCGTCGCGGATCCCGTGTCCAAGAAGTCAGTCAGGTCGAAAATCCTGTCCGTCCAGGAGAACGCCGCAAACCCCCACTACGTGAGGCGGAACATAATAACCAAAGGCGCCTTGATTAGAACTGAGGCCGGTCTGGCGCGCGTGACCTCAAGGCCCTGCCAGCACGGGACCATAAACGCTGTCCTTGTCGAGAAGAAATAGCCGCTGTTCAGGAATCCGCCCTGCACGTCTTACACTTCTTAAGGACGCGCTCCTTCGCTATCTCCATTGCGGCATCCCTGGGCTTAATGCTGCCATTTGCCGAGCGCTCCAAGATTATGGATGTGTTCCTGTTTATCTTCTCCTCGACTATCCTGAACATGTCCTTCTGCTTCTTCCCCAAATATTCGGCATAGCTGGATATCACTCCGCCCGCGTTCGCCACGAAGTCCGGCACCACAAGGATCCCTCTCTTGTACAGCGACTCCTCCACCTCCGCGGTCATGGGTATGTTGCTCCCCTCCACGACCAGCCTCGCCTTGAGGCTGCCCGCATTGCTCGAGGTTACAAGGTCGGGTATCGCGGCTGTCACAAGCACGTCCGCTCTGAGACCCACGATCTCGTTCGAGGGAAGCACCTTGCCCCCAGGATACTTAGTGACCGTTCCCTTCTCTTTCTTTACACTCTCCAGCTTCCCGAAGTCCAGCCCCTCCTTGTTGTAAACGACTCCCCTACTGTCCGAAACCGCCACGATCTTGGCCCCTGCCTCCGAGAAGAACCTTGCGGCAAAGCTGCCCACGTTTCCGAAGCCCTCCACGGCCACCCCCGCCTCCTTCACCTCCATACCCATCCTCTCCATCGCGACCATTCCTGCCCTGAACGTCCCGAAGCCCGTGGAGCCCAGCTCGTGCGGGAGCCCACACTTCGTCCCCTTGCACATGTCCGCGGGCTTGCCCGTGGCAGAGTTGTGGTTGCCGTTCGCCTCCACGAAAACCCTCATCTCCTCCTCTGCCATGTTCATGTCCGGCGCAGCGACGTAAATCTCCGGGCAGATCGGTTTGATGGCCTCTGAAAAAGCCCTCACTATCTCCCTCTTCTTCTCCGGGGAGATCTGCCTGTCATCCGCCACTATGCCGCTCTTCCCCCCTCCGAACGGCAGATCGGCAAGCGCGCACTTCCAAGTCATCGCCCTCGCGAGCTTGGCGACCTCGTTCACGCTTACGGTCGGGGTCATCCTGATCCCCCCCTTCGCGGGACCGAGCGCAGTGGAGTCTATCACCACGAACCCGCGCATCCCGGCCCTGGGGTTGTGCACCTCGAGAATCTTCTCCGGACCGAACCCATCAAACTCGACCATAGCATGACCACAAAAAGATATTGGAGCCCTTGCTTAAAAACGCACACTATTTCTTCAGCAGCCTCTTCAGCTCCTTCTGGAAGCTCTCGATGTCCGCGAAGTCCCTGTACACGCTCGCGAACCTTATGTACGCTATCTTGTCCAGCGACTTGAGCTTCCTTATCATGATGTTCCCTATGACGGAGCTCTTCACTTCGATAGAGTCCCTCTTCCTGAGGTCGTTCTCCACTTGATCTATCATCCTCTCGATTCTCTCCTGGGAAACGGGCCGCTTCTCGCACGCCTTCATTACCCCGAGCTTGAGCTTGTTCCTGTCGAACATCTCCCGCTTCCCGTCCTTCTTCATCACAACGATGTCCGCGGACTCCACCCTTTCGTAAGTAGTGAACCTCTTCCCGCACGAAAGGCACTCCCTCCTTCTGCGCGTGGACTTGGAGTCAGGAGTCTCCCTCTTGTCCACCACCCTGCTCTCCTCCGAGTCGCAGAAAGGGCACTTCATGCTTATAAATTAATTCCTGAAATAAAAAAGCATGGACTTCAGGGCCGCCGTGAAATCGTTCATGGTAAGGGACGGCAGCGCCCTCCTGACAATGAGGAGGAAATGACCCCCACAAGCCCGGTGCCTGGGACATCCTGGGAGGCAGGCTCAAGCTCGGCGACCCCTTCCAGAGGCTGAAAAGAGAGGTATCAGGGGAGACCAGGCTGGGAATATGCATCCTCCGGCCTTTCCGAGTCCAGCACTTCACACGTGACCGCAGCCATAAGATAACGATGACAATATTCCTCTGTTCCCCCGCTTCCCGTGAGGTGCGCTTCTCCCCGGAGCACCAGGAATACGGGTGGCCCCCCCTTGGAGGGGAATTTCCCGGATGGCTCCGCCCGGTCTCGAGTGCGTGCAACGCGCAGTAGCGCTCAATCCCACACGGCCTCCCCGCCCCCCTCCCTCCTGTTCACCACCCTCGCAAGCGCGAAGAGAACCCCGGAAAGCCGATTGAAGTATTCGAGCACGTTCCCGCTCACCCCCTCCTCCCTCGCGGCAACAATCCTCCTTTCCGCCCTCCTCGCCACGGCCCTCGCCATGTGCAAGGCGGCCGCGCCCTGGCTCCCCGAGGGCAGGATGAAGTTCCTGAGTTCCGGAACCTCCTTGCGAAGCTCCCCCTCCATCTCCCCCAGCCTTCTGATCCTTCCGGTATCCACCTCCCTGGGCTTTCCCCCCTCGCTTCCGCCCAGCCTGGCCTGCCTCTTCGACGGGTTCGCGAGGTCAGACCCGATTGTCATGAGGTCCCTCTGCAGTTCCTCTATCATCCCCCTCGCCCCCTCATCCCTTGTAACCGAACGCGCGGCCCCGAGCAGCGAGTTCAGCTCGTCCACTGCCCCAATCGCCTCCACTATTGGGGAATCCTTCCTAACGCTCTTCCCTGAAAATATGTACGTGCATCCGTCCCCCGATTCCGGCCCTTCCATGAAAAGGATTGTCTCGGATATTAAAATGGTTCAGATCGAGCACGCGGAAAGACCGCAGTCCCTGCAGGTCATGCACCCTTCCCCGAAGTGGAGGTTAAAGGAATCGCAGTCCGGGCACTTCTCCCAGTTCTTCATCTCTTCCTTGCTCGTGGAGGCCTTCACGTCCGGGACCTCCACCACCCTCGGGGGCTTCTTCATTGCCTGGGGATTCACGTCACCGTTCTCTCCCGGCACGTCCTCGACCGTCTTCAGGACCTGCACCTTCCTGCTCATGTCCCTGTAAACGGTGCAGCCTCTGCACCCGGACTCCCAGGCGAGCATGTAACCCGCCGCCACGTCCCTCTTGGTCGCATCGTTGCGGAAGTTTATGGTCTTGGTTATGGAGTTGTCAACGTGCTTCTGGAAAGCGGCCTGCATCCTTATATGGTCCTTTGCGGGTATGTCCATGGCCGTCACGAAAACCCTTTCAAGGTCCTCAGGGAGGCCGAGGCCCTGTATCGAGCCCTTGTTCTTCGATATCTTCCTCATGAGTTCTTCTGAGTAGAGCCCCCTCTTCTTCAGCTCCTCCTCGAAGTGCTGGTTGACGTAGTAGAACGTCTGCCCCCCCATGACCTCCGACTTCGCGAACACGAGTGCGAAGTTGGGCTCCAGGCCAGAGGAGGTGTCGAACATCATTGATATGGTGCCCGTGGGCGCTATCGTGGTCAGGGCGGCATTCCTCATCTTAACACCCTTCTCCTTGTGCACACTCTTCTCCCAGTTCGGGAAGACGCCCTTCTCC
This sequence comes from uncultured archaeon, assembly GCA_964564705.1. Classification (GTDB taxonomy): domain Archaea; phylum Aenigmatarchaeota; class Aenigmatarchaeia; order QMZP01; family QMZP01; genus BS750m-G81. Next base: position 5,802 of record CAZMBQ010000001.1, on the reverse strand, counting down.
TCTGCGAGCTCTCGGCTCATCCTGTGCGCCTCTGAATTGACCATCTCCATCACCCTCTCGGCCGTCCTGAACCCCTCCTCTGAGTTGTACCTTATGCCCATCATGTAAAGCATGTCAGCGAACCCCATTATCCCGAGGCCCACTCTCCTGTTCCCCCTGAAGACCTTGTTCACCTTCTCCACCGGGAACTCGCTCCTGTCAATCACGTTGTCCAGCATCCTCACCCCTGTCCTGACCACTTCCCTGAGCCTATTCTCATCCAGCTTACCGTCCTTAACGAACCTGTCGAGGTTGATGCTCCCGAGGTTGCACACGTCCCCGTCATGGAGAAACTGCTCGCCGCACGGGTTGCACGCCTCGATGCTCCCAAGGCCCGGGACAGGATTCGACTTGTTCACGGTGTCTATGAAGACCACCCCTGGTTCCCCGTTGTTCCAGGCAGCGGTCACGAGCTGGTCGAATATCTCCTTCGGCGTTGTCTCGATCTCCTCCACGTTCACTATGTTCCCGTTCACGTCCCTCGTTATCTTCCTCGGAAGCATCTTCCTCCCAGCGAACGAGCACATCCACGGCTCCTTGCTGTCCTCCCTGACCTTCTCCATGAACTCGTCAGTGAGGGCCACGGATATGTTGAAGTTCGCTATCTCCCCCTCCACACTCTTGGACGCGATGAAGTCCATGATGTCCGGATGGTCCACCCTCAGTATCGCCATGTTCGCCCCGTGCCTGCCCTGCTGCTTTATCACACCGAAGGCGTCATTGTACACCTTCATGAAAGAAACCGGCCCGGATGCCATGCCCCTTGAGCGCCTTGCAATGCTTCCCGCGGGCCTGAGCAGGTGGAAGGGGAACCCCAAGCCAGAGCCCGCTTGCTGCAGGAGCGAGGCGTCCTTGAGCGTCTGGAATATTTCCTCCATGCTGTCCTTGGCATGCAGGACGATGCAGTTCGCCACGAGCGGAGTGGGAGCCCCGGCATTCGCGAGCGTCCTTCCGGCGGGAGTGAACTCGAAATTGACCATCACATCCAGGAACTCCCTCCTGATACTCTTCACATCCTTCTCCCTCTTCCCGTATTCCTTCTCCACGTCCGCAAGGGCAGTGGCAACCCTTTCGAACATCTCCTCAGGGCTCTCCACTATTTCCCCCTCCTCGTCCCTCATCAGGTACCTCCCGGCAACCACCCTGAGGGCATTGATAGAAAATGGTATCTTGGTCGTCCTCCCGTTCATTATATCCTTCTGCAGGTTCCTTATCTCGGTCCTTTTCTGTCTGTACAGTATGTACGCCTTGGCAGTTTTCGCGTGCCCCTGCTCGATTAGGATCTTCTCGACAGTGTCCTGGATCCCCTCCACTGTCGGGAGGGTGTTCTTGGGAGTCTCCCTCTCCACCGACTCTACGACCATTCCGGCGAGCTTCTCCGCAAGGGCCCTGTCCTCCCCACCAACTGCCCTGGCTGCCCTGAAGATCGCGGACGCGATCTTTCCCTTGTCAAACTTCTCGACAGTGTCATCCCTCTTCTTGATCTTAGTCACCGCAGCCAATCTTACCACCAGACAGCAATTAATACAACATTTTGTGTCCACTCATGCGAAAAACACAACATATTGTGTCCCGCCTTCTAACTATTGTCCAAGCTTTTTTATATGCTTTTTGCTCCCGCGGAATATACTTCCCAAAACCTCCTTCCCGGAGAAGGCTTCTTTGCAGTGAAAGCACGATTTCGCATATGCGACTCTGCAAGACCTCACGCCTCCGCTAGAGCCGCAACCCTTTTCAGCATGTTCGGGTGCGTGCTCATGGCCTCAAACAGCCTGTCCGCCCCACTGAGCCTGGGCTTCTTCCCCCTCACCGCCTCCAGCTCCTCCCTGTCTATGTGCCCGCTCAGGTCCGCGTCCAGCGCCTTCAGGTCGCCCAGCTCCTTCATCGCCCTTGAGGGGTCGCTGGCGAAGAACGCCTTCATCCCCTCCACCCCCTTCAGCTCCTCCTTCCCCGCCTTCGCTCCCCCGTATACCAGCTTGTAAAGGGCAGAAGCGAGCTCATGTGGTCTGCTACCCAACGCCACTGACCCGCGGTCAGCATAATACTCCCTTATCCTCGACAAATAGAGCACGAGCAGGTTCGTGATGAAGTATATCCCGAACGCCGCGGCCCCCAGAAGGGCAGCGTTTCCCCTGTCCCTGCCCCCCGAGAACATCGTGCTCCATGCAATGTACCACGCTATTGTAGGCACCACACTCACCAGCGTTATCACGGCCACGTCCCTGTTCCTTATGTGCGATATCTCATGACCGAGAACGCCCCGCAGCTCCTCCTTGCCCAGAATTCCGAGCAGCCCCCGGGTGACGCAAACGCTGCTGCTTCCCCTCCCCCTCCCGAAAGCGAACGCATTCGGTATGCCCGAAGGAGAGACCCCCACCCTCGGCTTCGGAATCCCCGCCTTCCCTGCCAGCTCCTCCACCATCTGGTGCAGCTCCGGCGCCTCTCCCCTGTTCACGTACCTGACTTTCATGGACCACTCCACTATCCTGGGTCCGACAACGAACTGTATCCCCATCAGCGCAACAGCGAGACCTCCATAAAGCAAAAAGCTCCCGGCCCCCAGCATCCACCCCACCATCGTGACAAGCACGTAAATGACTCCGAAGAATGCCGCCATGACCAGGTACATCCTCAACATCAGTCCCATGAAACCACCCCTTGAAAATGCCCCCGATTCCTTAAAAAAACCGGGCTATTCCACCCTCTCGAAGAGGTGCCTGCCCTTCCTTGCCTTCCCCTTCCACTCCCCGAAGCGCGCGTCCTTGAGAAGCCCTGGCTTCACGCCGATCTGCTTGTTCATCTCCTCCGCCGTCACGGGGATGAACGGCCCCAGGAGGATGGCCAGAACCCTCAGGCCTTCCAGCAGGTTGTACATCACATTAGAGAGCTCCTTCCCAGAAAGCTTCCATGGCTCCTTCTCGTTTATGTACGCATTGCACTCGCGCACGAAGCCGAAGATCCCGTCAAGTGCCCTGTGCAGTTCTATCGAGTCCATGAACCCCCGAATCTTGTCCAGGCCAAGCTTCTTCTCGAGCTCCGGCTCTCCCTCGACCTTTCCCTGGAACCTCTCGGCTAGCGTGAGCACCCTCGAGGCGAGGTTCCCCAGGTCCGAGAGCAGCTCCCCGTTAATCCTCGCTTTCAGTGCCTCCTCCGAGAAGTCCCCGTCCTCCCCGAAAGGTATCTCTCGTATGAGGAAGTACCTTACCGCGTCCGCAGGATACCTTTCAACAAGCTCGAGCGGGTCCACGACCGCCCCGCGGGACTTGCTCATCTTCTTCCCGCCGATGTTCACGTATCCGTGCACAAAAACCTTCTTCGGCAGGGGGAGACCCGCAGAAATCAGAATGGCGGGCCATATCACAGAGTGGAACCAATTGATCCCCACCCCGACCATGTGGATGTCCGCGGGCCAGAACTTCTGGAATTTATTACCAGGATAATCCAGGCCAGACAAATAATTTTCCAATGCCTCTTTCCAGACATATATCCTGTGACACTCATCAAAGGGAACCGGAATCCCCCACTCCACCTTGAATCTGCTCACGCTCAGGTCCCTGAGCGGCTCCTTAAGGCGGCTCAATATCTCGTTCCTCCTAGAGACAGGCTGGATGAATTCGGGGTTCTTCCTGATGTGTTCAAGAACCTTTTCCCTGTATTCGCTTAGCCTGAAGAAATAATTCTCCTCCTCTATCCATCTGGGTTTTGTCTCGTGCTCAGGACACTTCCCGTCAACGAGGTCCTTTTCGGTGTAAAAGGCCTCGCATCCCTGGCAATAAAGCCCGCGATACTTCCCCTTGTAAATATCCCCATTCTCAAATATCTTTTGGAAGATCTTCTGCGCCACAGCGAAATGGCCTTTCTCCGTTGTCCTTATGAACCTGTCATGTGATATGCTGTAGATCCTGCAAAGCTCCTTGAATAACTCTGCCATCCTGTCGACAAATTCAGCGACAGACTCGCCGGCCTTCCGGGCCGCCTCCACGTTCTTCTGGGCGTTCTCGTCCGTGCCCGTTAGGAAGAATACATCTTCCCCCTCGAGCCTCTTCCACCTGGCAATCACGTCCGCCGCTATCTTTTCATAAACGTGGCCCAGATGGGGGGGCGCATTGACATAATCGATCGCCGTGGTTATGTAGAATTTTCCCATGAAAAAAATTGCCGAATATGAAATAAAAAGACCTTCCATCCATCTAAACCCTGAAAAACAACAATAATCATGCCTTACGGGAACGGCAAGAAAATCGTTCAGTACACTGGCCTCACTACAGAATCGAGGGAGACTCTTTCTGGTGCACAAGAGTGTTCAGTCCTGGCCCAGACATGCCCAGCATCTTCATCGCTCCGGGTGGCCCACACCCTGACCCAAGGCCAAGGGCCCCTACCAACGCGTCCAGATTGTGAATCAAAGGGGATTAGGGAATTGTGGGAGCAAATCAGAGAGTCCCTCGGGAAAGGCGTCCAGTATTGGAATATTTGCAGGAAACAGGTCAGTGATCAGTGTATGAAAGTGCCTTTCCCCCTGGTCACGAAGAAGCTTATCACCCCTCCCATCATGAACAGGCTCATCACCAGGGTGTACGGGAAGAAGAAGAATATCGCCAGCAGGTTCTTCCACCCGAGCGAGTCGTACCTCCTTATAGAGAACAGGTAGATGAGCGAGGAGATTATCCCAGAGAGGACCCCGAACATGTAAACCCAATTTATCCCCCACTCAGGTATCATCCACACCATGTACACCACCCCCGCAAGCGAGAGCCACCTGAAAAGGTAGAAGCCCAGGTCAAGGAGCGTCGCTGAGTTCGCGGGCATCCAGTAGAACACGTGGAAGAATATCAGCGGCAGCGCGAAGAAGGAGTAGATGAACCAGAAGAGCTGCCCGGCAAGGATGTAGTTCATGGCGAGCCTCCTCTTCCCGAACACGTCCCTGTGACTGAGCACGCACTGCATCGAGCCCTTAAGCCACCTGACCCTCTGCTCGAAAAGCTTCCTGAACGAGCCCGGCACGACGGTTTCCCCGACCGCCCTCCTGGTGGTTATGACCTCGTACCCGGCCTTCACTATCTGGAAGGAGATGTCGAAGTCCTCCAGGACAGTGTCCTTCCTGAACCCCCCGGCCTTCTCGAGCGCGCTCCTCCTGTAGCACGTCAGCGCACCGCATATCCCCGGAGCGACCCTGAAAAGCGAGGTGAAAAGCTCCCTGAGCCACGAGATGTATGGATACTCCACTGATTGGAACGCCCCCCAGAATCCCCTGTTGTGGACGTTCGCTATGCCCGAGACCGCGCCCACTTCCTCTTTCTGGAAGGGCCTCATTATCTCCCTGACAGTGTCCTTCCTGAGGTAGGTGTCCGCGTCTATCGTGAGCACGAAATCGTGTCTTGCTTCTGAAATCCCCCTGTTAAGGGCAGCCACCTTCCCCTCATGTCCCTGCTCGACCACCCTTGCCCCCATCCCCATCGCAATTTCCCTGGTCCTGTCCACGGACCCGTCATCCACAACGATGACCTCCATCTTCCCCCCATATTCCGAGCCGAACACGGTCTCGAGGCACTTCCCTATCCTATCCCCCTCATTGTATGCAGGTATCACGACGCTCAGGGGAGGACTGAACTCCTCCCCCTCCTCCCTCCCGCGCGCCCTCGCCAGGAACACCCCGGAAAAGGCTACAGTGACCACGAGCATGAGGAACATGCCCAGGAAAAATACCATTGAGACAGCGAAAACCAACTCCTCCATAATGCTCACCCGGCCCCCAGGCCCAGA